>JBEPWR010000041.1:0-9460 GCA_041642335.1 Eubacteriales bacterium | reverse complement strand
GAGCCTTATGAACCTCTTTTTTTCGAACCCGTTCCGGAGCAGAAACCGGTAAGTAACCGTTAACATTTCAAGGTGGACCGAACAAGGTCAACTAGGGTGGTACCGCGAGCATACTCTCGTCCCTTTCCGGGATGGGAGTTTTTTTATATTTATTTATCGGTGCTGATAATTATAATCCGGAAATTAAACAAAATTTCAATTGGAAAGGATGAGGTCCCAATGAAGAACAATGATCAAAACCTGCTAGAAATGAAAGAGCAGAGCCTGTCAGCCGTGGTGGAGGAATTAAGAGAAAGTGCGAAAGAACTGGCGAGTTTAACGGGAGAAGAAAAAAACCGTGCTTTGGAGGCGGTAATCGAAGCTCTGGAAGAAGAGGAAAAATCCATTCTTCAGGCGAATGAGAAGGACCTTGAAAAGGCCCGGAAGGCCGGTGTCCGGGAAAGTCTTCTGGACCGCTTGGCCCTGGATTCAAAGCGGATAGAGGGAATGAAAGCGGCTATTCGTGAAGTGATTGCTCTGAAGGATCCGGTATGGAGCAGTTCCAAGACCTGGACACTGGAAAACGGACTTACCCTCTCACAGATGACCGTACCCTTAGGAGTCGTCGGAATTATTTATGAGTCCCGTCCCAATGTCACTGTGGATGCCTTTTCCTTAGCCTTTAAAAGCGGAAACGGAGTACTGCTTCGGGGAAGCTCCAGTGCGCTGAATTCCAATCGTGCCCTGGTAAAAGCCATTCATCGGGGGCTCGTTAAGGCCAGGGTTTCTTCGAAGGTCCTGGGCTTTATCGATGATGAAGATCGGGGCTTAGTGCTGGAAATGCTTCATATGAAAGGGAAAATTGATTTAATCATTCCCCGGGGCGGAAAAGGATTAATTGATTTTGTTGTGGAAAATGCCAAAGTTCCCACGGTGGAAACCGGCGTTGGAAACTGCCACCTCTTTGTGGATGACAGTGCGGAATTTTCGATGGCACTGGAAATACTGAAAAACGGAAAAGTTCAACGTCCGGGTGTATGTAACGCGCTGGAAACCTTACTTGTACATGAGAACGTTGCCGAAGAATTTTTACAAAAAGTGCCGGATTATTTAGAGGGGGTTACCTTAAGAGGTTGCGGGATCACCGAAAAATATATTTCCGTAGAAAAAGCGACGGAAGAAGACTGGAAAGAGGAATACCTGGATTTGGTGCTGGCAATCCGGGTGGTAAAGGACCTGGATGAGGCGATAGCCCATATCGCCAAATACGGAACCGGTCATTCCGAGGCGATCGTTACGAAGAATTACCGTCATGCTCAAGTCTTTCAGCGAAGGGTGGATGCGGCGGCGGTGTATGTAAATGCTTCCACACGCTTTACCGATGGCGGAGCCTTCGGATTTGGCGGAGAGATGGGCATCAGCACCCAAAAAGTCCATGCCCGGGGACCCATGGGATTATGGGAACTGGTTACCACAAAGTACATTGCCCAGGGTGACGGTCAGATACGGGGATAAAAAAACCGGATTTTCAAGACAAGTAACCGGATATACAGTAATTCCGGATATACAGTAATTTAAGTAGAGAAGTATCGATAAGTAGAGAAGCACCAAAAGGAAAGAAGGGATAAGATGATTCAGGACCTGATAAAAAAGAGCAGAAAAATCGTCATAAAAATCGGCAGTAATACCCTGGCACGGGAAGACGGGAGTATTTCCAAGGAGTTTTTAGAACAGCTTGGAGAGGATATCCATGGATTAATGCTGGAGGGAAAACAGGTGGTGATCGTCTCGTCAGGAGCGAGGATCGCCGGGGTTTCCACCATTGGAAAATGGATGAGAAAAGAGGATATCAACTATAAGCAGGCCCTTTGCGCCATCGGGCAGGTGGAGCTTATGGATGCCTATCGAAGAGTATTTGAGCAGTACGGGGTCCATATCGGACAAATTCTCTATACCCGGGAGGATTTTTTAGAGGGCGCCCGATCCTTAAATATTCGAAATACCCTATTCACCTTGGCGGATGAAGGGGTGATTCCGGTAATTAATGAAAACGACAGCGTTTGTGTGGATGAGATAAAAATCGGAGATAATGATACCTTAGCGGCGGATACCGCAAATATCTGGAATGCCGACCTTTTGATTATGCTCAGTGACATTGACGGAATTTATTCAAAAAATCCGAAAACCTGCCAGGATGCGGAACTGATTGAACTGGTGGATAACCTCGGAATTCTAAGGGAAAATATTGAAATCGGCTGCGGCAATGATTTTGGAACCGGAGGCATCGAGACAAAGATTAAGGCGGCGGGAAAAGTCGGGGGCTACAAAATTCCGATGATCCTGGCAAATGGTAAAAACCCCCACATTATTGAAAAACTGAAAGCGGGCAAAGCGAGAGCCACCCTGTTTAAACTAGGAGGGAAGTAAGATGGACAGAAAAATATTACGAAAGAAAAAAATCGGTTGGATCGGCGGCGGAAATATGGCCTATGCCATGGTATCCGGTATGCTGCAGGATGATGACGGAATCCATAAAAATCTGATGGTCAGCGATCCCAACGAAGAAAAACGGGATACTTTTGTAGAACAGTTCAAGGTGCAGGCAACAAAGAGCAACAAGGCCGTGATTGAGCATTCCGATATCCTGATTTTGGCGGTAAAGCCTCATAAATGCAAAGACGTACTCCATGAGATTAAAGCCATGGAAAAGGAGGATCCTGTGGTGGTGTCCATTGCCGCCGGTGTCAGTTTAGGATTTATGCAGGAACATTTGGGTCCCCAGGCAAAGATTATCCGAACGATGCCCAATACTCCGGTGCTGGTCAAAGCCGGGATGACCCTGCTTAGTCCCAACGCCAATGTGAACGAAGAGGAGTTAGAGGAAGTAGAGGCAATATTTGAGAGCATCGGCAAGGTGGATCGGATTGAGGAGAAATTTTTGGATGCGGTCGCTGCAATCAGTGCCAGTAGTCCGGCTTATGTATATATGTTTATTGAAGCCCTAGGAGATGGAGGAGTATTAAAGGGGCTTCCCCGGGAGCAGTCCTACAAAATTGCTGCCCAGGCGGTACTGGGAGCCGCAAAAATGATTCTGGAAACCGATAAACATCCCGGAGATTTAAAGGATATGGTCTGTTCTCCCGGAGGCATGACCATCGAAGCGGTCTATGCTTTGGAGCGGAACCATTTTCGCGCCTCGATCATTGAAGCGGTGGAGATTGCCACCGAGAAATCGAAGAAGTTACTTGAGGACTAGCGGTTAAGGTTCGGCAATTGCGTCTGGAAAGGGTCAATGCGAATTGACAAAGCCCCTTCGAAAGAGTAAAATTAGAGCATATGAACCACTTGAAACCTGTAAGGTCCCGGGCTGTCAAGTGAAAAAAGAGTCAAGGGAGGCAGAGGGTATGGAACTTATTATCGTCATTGTTTTACTGGCCGTTGTAGTGATTACGTTTGTTGCAAAATACAACCGGCTGGTGACCTTAAGGAATCGGGGTAAGAATGCCTGGTCCCAGATTGATGTACGGCTGCAGCAGCGAAACGATCTGATTCCGAATCTGGTAAATACCGTCAAGGCTTATGCCAAGCATGAGTCCGAAACCCTGGAGCGGGTGATTAAGGCGAGAAACCAGTTGATGACCGCTCAAAACCAGGAAAATGTAAAAGATGCGGCAAAGGCGGAAAATTATTTACAGTCCACTTTAAAATCCTTATTTGCCCTTCGGGAGAGCTATCCGGATTTAAAGGCCAATACCAATTTTTTGGATTTACAGGAAAAGCTAAAGGGTATGGAAGATAAACTGGCGTCTGTTCGGCAGTATTATTCGGACAGTGTCACCCGTTATAATACGGAACTTGAGAAATTCCCTTCAAATCTTATTGCTTCCATGTTTGGTTTTAAGCCAATGGAACTCTTTGAGGTGGAAAATGAAGAAGTGCGTAAAGCTCCGAAGGTGGAGTTTGAATAGGGGATATAAAGGAGAATGGGAATAATGGATATCAATCAGAAAATTGACATGTTCGATGCGGTGGCCTCCAACAAACGAAAAACCTGGCTGCTCCTTATTCTTTTTTCAGCCTTTGTTTTTGTGGTCGGCTATGCAGCGGGCTTTGTTCTCGGAAACGCCTACTTTGGCCTTGTGATTGCCGGAGTCTTGCTTGGAATCCAGCTGATTCTGCTATTTACCAAAGGCGATCAGCTGATTTTGAAAATGAATAACGCCCGGGAATTGCCCCGGGATGATACGAATTACATCTATAATCTGGTGGAATCCGTCAGTCTTGCGGCAGGCATGAGTAAACCGCCGAAAGTGTATATTATCGAAGACGACTCGCTAAATGCCTTTGCTACCGGACGAAAACCGGAAAAATCGGCAATTGCCCTGACGCGGGGGCTGATCAACAAATTGGACCGGGACGAGCTTGAAGGGGTCATCGCCCATGAAATCAGCCATGTGGTAAACTATGATATTTTAATTTCCACGACGGCGATTATGCTGGTCGGAGTAATTTCTTTACTGGCCGGGTTTTTACGGCGGAGACTTTTTTGGACTTCCATGGGCAGGGGACGAAGACGAAGCAGCAAAAGCGGAAGTAATAACTCCCAGGCCATTATGATGATTGTCTCCATTGTGGTCATTATTCTCGCCCCCTTATTTGCCCAGATTTTAAACTTTGCCATTTCACGGAAAAGGGAATACCTGGCGGATGCCAATGGGGCAATTCTTACGAGAAACCCCAAAGGTCTGGCCGGTGCTCTTAGAAAAATTTCCGGGGATACAGCGGTTTTTCGATCGGCAAATGAAGCTACGGAGAATTTATATATTGCAAAGCCCTTGAAAAAAGATCGGGATCTTTCCCGAAGAGACCGGAAAAGTCTAACAGGCAACTGGTTTTCTACCCATCCTCCGATTGCGGATCGAATCAAAAAACTGGAATCCATGTAAAACCTGTCCCAAGGGATGGGTTTTTATCGTTTGTAAAATCGGATAAAACCGGGTAATAGATAAAAAAAATCATTGTGAGGTGAAAGATATTGAGGCGTTGTAACTGGTGTGTTGGAAATGAACTCTATGAAAAATATCATGACGAGGAGTGGGGTGTGCCCACCTATGACGACCGGGTGCACTTTGAGTTTTTAGTGCTGGAATCCGCCCAGGCCGGGCTGAACTGGCTGACGATCCTGAAAAAAAGGGAGAACTACCGAAAGGCCTATAAGGATTTTGATGTGGAGAAGGTTGCAGAATTTACCCAGGAGAAAATTGAGGAACTGTTAAAAAACCCCGGGATTATCCGAAATCGAAAGAAAGTGGAAGCCTCTGTCAACAATGCGAAACGGTTTATCGAGGTGCAAGAGGAGTTCGGAACCTTCAGCCGATATATCTGGGGCTTTGTAGACTATAAGCCGATAGTAAATCACTGGGAAAAAGAGGAGGAAGTACCGGCAAAAACCCCAGTATCAGACGCATTGGCAAAGGATATGAAAAAACGGGGGTTCAAATTTGTGGGATCCACCATCCTCTATGCTCATATGCAGGCGACCGGCCTGGTTAATGACCATGTGGTCGACTGTTTCCGGCATCAGGAGGTTTATCATGAAAAAATTGAAGCCTTCCCGCCGATTCTGGGTAAGAACAGTAAAGTATTAATCCTTGGATCCATGCCCGGGGTGCAGTCCCTGGCAAAACAGGAGTACTACGGACATCCACGAAACCAGTTCTGGAAATTGATCGCCGAGGTTTTTGATGAAAAAAAGCCGGAGACCTACGATGAAAAGAAAGAACTGATTAAAGGTCAGGGCATTGCCTTATGGGATGTGATTAAACACTGCACAAGGAAAGGTAGCTTGGATACCAATATCAAGCAGGAAGCGGTAAATGAGCTGCGAGCCTTGTTAAAAAGCCGCCCCACGATCGAACGGGTCTATTTTAATGGAGGAAAGGCCTACGACCTGTTTAAAAAGCATATCGGTTTTGAGGGACTAGAGCAGGAGTTTATCAAGCTGCCCTCCTCAAGTCCGGCGAACACCAAAGCTTATAAGGAAAAGCTGGAGGAGTGGCGGCAAATTAAAAAGCCATAAATTACGACAGAACGCATAGGAAGTAAAAAGATTTCAGATGTAAAGGAGACAGCCCATGGGAAATCGAACCCTGCAGAACAAACGAGATTATCTGCTGAATAATGACAATTTATATATCAATTCCCTTTATCTGGCCTGGCCGATTGTTCTGCAGTCCCTGCTTCAGGTTTCCATCGGAACCATTGATATCAAAATGGTGGGAAGTCTCGGAGTGGACGCCATTGCTGCGGTGGGTGCGGGACGGAATGTGGTAATGGTGATTATGGTCATTGTCATTGCCATATCCACAGGAACCACCGCCATGGTATCCAGGTATGTGGGAAGAAATGATGAGGAAAATGCTTCCATGACCGCGGGACAGTCCTTTTACCTGGCGGTTTTAGCCTCGGCCTTTATGATTCCCCTGGGACTTTTGACCAATGAATGGATTTTAGGGCTTTTGGGCGTGGGAGACCAGGTATTGGAACTTGCCAAGGATTATATGATGATCTTTTTCATATCGGTGCCCCTATTTTTACTGAATTTTATCGGAAGGGCCATCTTTCAAGGAGCTGGGGATACAAAAACCCCTTTGGTGATTGATATTATTATGAATCTGTCGAATGTGGCCCTGAATTACGGGTTTATTTTCGGTGTCTGGATTTTTCCGGAAATGGGGGTAATGGGTGCTGCGATTGGGACTGCTCTTTCCCGAGGAATCGGCACGACTCTTGGCTGGTCCGCGCTACTGAGTGGAAAGTTTATTATCAAAGTAAAACTGCGGCATATGCTAAGACCAAAATGGCAGCGATCGAAACGAATCATTGATATCGGGTTCCCCACGGCTCTACAGGGGATTACCAGAAATATTACCCGCTTTATCCTCTTTGCCGTGCTGGCACGGACGGTCCATGGGGATGCGGCGATTCCCGCTTTTGTGATCGGGACAAATTTAAGCCAATATGCCCTAATGCCGGGTCTTGCTGTGGGCACGGCGGCAGCCACCTTGTCCGGAATGAATATCGGAGCCAATAAGCTAAAGCGGGCGGAAGAAAGCGGCAAAAGCTCGGTCATTGTAGGGGCCGGTTTTATGATGTTTTTTGCGCTGATTTTCGTTGTTTTTGCCGAGCCGCTAATCCAGTTTTTTATAGAAGAGAACAACCCGGAGGTCCTTCGGATCGGAAAAAACTTTTTATACATTATTGCCATATCCGAACCTTTCCATGCGGCAACGATTATATTATCCAGAACCATGCAAGGGGCCGGGTATACGAGAAAACCTTTTTATGTTACCTTGATCTCCTGGCTCTTTATCCGTGTGGGTCTTGCGGTGTTTTTTGCCTTTGTGCTGAACTTACAGTCCACGGGAGTCTGGCTTGCGATTAATCTTTCTACGGTGATCTCAGCAATAATGGCGTATTACCTATTCCGTATGGGAAATTGGAAACACGTGGAGCTTCATCCAAAAGGAGCCATGCCTCGGAGCTAGAGTGGTGAACTTAAAATGATTATGAGGTTCGCAAATGCGGGGCAATAAAAGTAAGGATTATGACTGTGGGAAAGAAAAAATTATGATATAATAATTTCACATCTTTCTATACATAAAAAAACCAAACTCAAGGAGGAATACCAATGGCAGAAAGACAATACGTAATATTTACCTTGGAACAGGAGCAGTACGGAGTGGACATCATGCACGTAAAAGAGATCAGCGAATTTAAAAAATGCAACAAAATCCCTCATACCCCGACCTTTATCGAAGGCATCATCAACTACCGGGGACAGGTTACGCCGATTATCAATCTCCGAAAAAAGTTCAACCTGTCGGAAGGGGAAATTGACAGCCAAACCCGAATAATCATTATCAATCTGAAAGATAAGCAGGTGGGCTTTCTCGTGGATGAGGCATCCCAGGTGCTGACCATCGACCAGGAAAGTGTGGATCCCGCACCGAAGATTGTCACGGATATCCAGGAGGAGTTTATTGAAGGAATTGCAAAGCTGGAGGATCGAATGGTCATCCTGTTGGACCTTGAAAACGTATTGAATGAGAGGGAAAAGGAAACCGTAATGGAAATTCAATAAATCAGGGAGCTGTCTTTAGGTTTTACATGGATTTTGAGACCTAGGGCGGCTTTTCCCATTCTTTAGAGGATTAAATGAAGAAAAACGGATTTTCAATAAGGGAAGAATGAAATGGATAAAGGAGGCTGACAGGTATGGAAATTAAGTTATTATCGGATTGCCGGGAGTATCAGTCCCAGATCGTAGAGTGGCTTTGGAAAGAATGGGGAAACGAAAAAAACTATGAACGCTATAAAATGATCATTGAGCACAGCATGGATCCTGACAACCTTCCCCAGACCTTTGTAGCGGTGGAAGACGGAAAAGCTGTGGCCACCGTCGGACTATGGCGCTGTGATCTGATGAGTCGCCAGGATTTGTTTCCCTGGTTGGCATCCCTCTATGTGGATCCCGAATACCGCAGTCAGGGCATCGGCAAAAAATTACAGGATTTTATTATCCGTTACTGCAAAGAAAAAGATTACGAAACCGTGTACCTTTATACAGACCTAGTCGATTACTATGAAAAAACCGGATGGCGGATCATCGGCAAGGGATTAACCGAGGATATGGAAAGTGTAAAGATTTATCAGCATCGTTTATAAAGAGAACTTATAGTAAGGAGATCGAGTAATGGAAGATATCTATGTAACCAGAAGCATTTTACACATTTTAGACAGCCAGGTAGGGCTACCGGTATTATCGGAAAAGGAGCATCCCAAAAGCATTGAGACGGAATTTTTCCTGACGGAGCATATCAAGCGGTTAATGGAGGACCCGGACATCAAGGAAAGTGTTTTTATGGAGGACCGGGAAAATCCGGTTAAAAAGATTTATGAGTCCTTTCAACAAGAACCGGACCGTTTTGTGGATAAGAGCAAAGCGCTTGCCCAAAGTTTATATGACTATATGATGAAAAACCCTGAAGTTCCGTCGTCAGATCTCGCTGTGGTCGCGTTTCGCCAAAAGGACCGGAGTTATTTGGGGGTGCTGAAGTTTAATTATAAACAGACCTTTACCCATGAAGTGGATCATCAGGAGGACGGAAATATCAATACCATCATTCAGTACCAGCGGACCATTGCCAATGTCAATCAACGCATCGAAGAAGGATGGATTGTGGACCTGGAGAATCTGCAGGTTTTTCTGAAGGAGAAAAAAGCGAAGATCAATGACGAGAAGATTTTTTATCTCTCCCAAAAATTTCTGCTTTGTAAAGGAAAGCCTTCCGACAAGGAAAAGTTGGCCATTATCAATAAAACCAATAAGGAAGTATTAAAAAAGCACTATGATAACGATTTTAAAAAATCCACGGATTTAAAGCGGGCCATGGTGGAGAATTTGGCTGAATCCGAAGAA
>JBEPWR010000040.1:0-9614 GCA_041642335.1 Eubacteriales bacterium | reverse complement strand
GAAATCACCCATGAGGCCAGTAAGCATATGATCAAGCAAAGAAGCGGAAAAATCATCAATATCGGATCCCTCTATTCCTTTCTCGGGGGAAAGTGGTCGCCGGCCTACGCCGCTACAAAACACGGAATTGCCGGACTGACAAAAGCCATGTGCGATGAATTGGCGGAGTTTAATATTCAGGTGAATGCCATTGCACCGGGCTATTTTGCCACCAAACTTACGGAAAAGACCCAAAAAGATGCGGCACAGAATGAGAAAATACTTGCCCATATTCCCGCAAATCGCTGGGGAGAACGGACGGACTTAATGGGGGCCTGTGTGTTTTTAGCCAGTAGGGCTTCGAACTATGTAAACGGACATATCCTAACGGTTGACGGTGGATACCTGATGAGATAAGACACAATAATAATAGTAAGCAACAATAATAATAAATGATTAACTTAGTCTGGTATCAGGACAACCTCAGAATGGGGAGGAATAGGCAGTGAAATATATTATTGGAATTGATGGAGGCACACAAAGTACTAAAATCGGAATTTATGACCTTGAAGGGAATCTTTTGTATGAAGAAAAAAAGAAACTTCGCCCCCTTTATATCCCGGATGCGGATACGGCGGAGCACCCTGATGATGATCTGTGGGAATCATTAAAAGTTGTAAGTCAAAAAATGATGGAAAATTTTCAGGGTGATCCGGCGGAGATCATTGGTATTGGTCTTGGAAGCATTCGTTGTTGCCGGGTATATCTGAAGAAGGACGGAAGTCTGGCATATCCGGTGATAAACTGGATGGATAAGCGTCTGGCCAAGCCCTATCAAAAGGATATACCGGAAACCGCTTATATTACCACAACTACAGGCTATCTTACCCATCGATTAACCGGAGAGTTTAAGGATACAGCGGCAAACTATGAAGGGGTGTACGGTCCTTTGGATCGAATCAAGTGGAAGTGGAGTGATAAGCCCTCGGACTATGAGTACTATAATCTTACCCGGGAGATGCTCTTTGATTTGGTGCTTCCCGGAGATCAGCTGGGAACCGTTACTAAAAAAGCAAGTAAAGCCACCGGTCTGCCGGAAGGTTGCCCGGTTTATGCTACTGCCAATGATAAGGCCGCGGAAGCCCTCGGCGCAGGGATACATAATAAGGACTCTTTGTTGGTATCCCTGGGAACCTATATCGGCGGCATGGTCAAGGGCGACGATTATACGGAGTCCGCTAAGCATTACTGGTCGAATTTAGCGGCAATCCCCTATGAATACCTCTATGAAACCACCAAAGGCATTCGAAGAGGCATGTGGAGTATTACCTGGTTTAAAGAGCTGATCGGAGAAGAGCTTGAAAAGTCCGCTGAGAAAAAAGGCACGACGGTGGAAGATCTGTTGGAACAGGAAGCAAAAGAGGTCTCTCCCGGAAGTGAGGGACTGATGACGGTTGGAGAATTTTTAGCCCCTAATGATCTGCCTTATCGTAAAGCGCTGTTTATCGGATTGGATGGACGGCACAAAAGAGGTCATATGTACCGTTCAATTATGGAATCTATCGCCATGACGATGAAAATCAGTGTGGATAAAATGACTGAAGAGTTGGGACAAAGGCCAAAACAAGTCATTGTTTCCGGCGGAGGCTCAAACAGTGATCTGTTTATGCAGATTTTTGCCGATGTCTTCGGGATCAACAGTGTACGGAATGTCATCAACAACGCCGCAGGAATCGGCGCAGCCATTAATGTGGCTGTCGGATCCGGATATTATCCGGATTATAAAACCGCCGTGGAGAAAATGGTCAAAATCAAGGACTCCTTTGAACCGACCCCGGCGCACCATGACTTATACGAGAAAGTGATCGATGAAGTATACTCGGAAATCAAAGATTACGTGGATCCCATCAACCAAAAGATCTACTCGATTTTCGGATAAAACCAAAAAACCGAAGGGGACGGAGGTGTTCGGTTCACAGTGAACCGAACACCTCCGTCCCCTTTTTTCAAGAAGAAAAAACCTTTAAACGGCCAAAAGCTGCAAGTATTTCAACGCACCGGGTATTCTGAAGCATGTATTAATCGCCTTGCAGAGGTTTTATGTTATTCTGCTTTTTCTACGACTTCCAACAACACAATACCCTTTTCCCCGGCGTCCACTTCTAGGGTTTCCCCATTAACCTGGTAGACGATGTTCTGGTAAGCATCCCGTAAAAGCTCCCCTTCCTGAAAAATCTCACCTACGGGTAAAATCACCGGACCCGCTTCGCCAAGATGGATCATCACCCGGTTAGTTTCACTATCCTGTTCATAAGTTCGTGTGAAAACAAAAGGATCTATACTAAGGGTGGAGTGCTGGCCTGCGCCGACACTTCGGTTTCTGTTTCGAAACTGTCCAAGTTTTTGGAAATGAAAAAGGATATCTTCATCGATATTATCCCAGTTCATGGAGGACCGTGTACCCATGGTTGCATCACTTCCCCCGTCCCCGGGTTCCCGTCCGGTTTCATCGCCGTAAAAGACTTTTACCATCCCGGGAAGAAGCATTAAAAACGTACCGCCTTCTTCCAATCGATCCCTTGGATAAAGGGAGGTGTCATGCTGAGATAAGTAGCTTAACACTGTGAAATCCTCTACCTCATTAATAGAGTTTCCATAGTTTTCAAAAATCCTTGGCATGCGATCAGGAAAATAAGCAGGCCCGTCCTTGCGTTCTCCTTGAAAGCTAAAGTTGATCAAGGCGTCAAAGCCCCGGTCATAGTAATAATTACGATTTAATCCGTGACCCCAAACTTCGCCCAGAAAGAAAAAGTCTTCTTCAAAAGAAGCTCCGGGAAGCTCCGGGTTGTTTTCTCGAAAAGTCTGCAGAGCCTCATCCGTACGTTCTTTTAATTCTTCCCATCGTTCAATTTCCACATGTTTCGCTGTATCGATTCGAAAGCCGTTAATACCGAACTCCTCAACCCAGGCTGCCAACCACTTGGAAATGTAATCTGCAGGAGGTAGGCCAAGGTCTTGTCGAAGATCTTTCGCCGCAGGAACAATCCATTCTTCGTAAGCGGGATCCTGTTCGATTTTCCACTTAGTCTTAAGAATCGGAGGGAGGCCCAAGTCCTCTTCAACCTCTGTTCTAATATCCGGAAGGGCGTAAAGACTTTGGGTATATACGGTATCCCCAGGAGGATGATAGCCGGGAAGTTCCGCCCGTACCCAGTCATCCCACCAGTTTTCCCATGCCTCGGGATTTTCCCAGTCTACATAATTCGTCCATTTATGGAAATCCTCCCCTTCGGTCGGAAGCATTTCCTCGGAAAATTCTGTGACGCCTCCATAATTATAATCCAGCATATCCTGCAGATTCGGATACCCCACATGGTTCATCACCACATCCAAAAACACCCGAATACCTTGTTCATGAGCGGTATTGACAAAGTCTCTGAACTCCTCTACCGTACCGAAATTTCGGTCCATCATGGTCCAGTCCAAGGCGTAATAGCCGTAATGGGCAAAATCCCCGCGCTTACCTCCGCCAATAAACCCGTGGATCTGCTCGTAGGGAGCGGAAACCCATAATACATCCACTCCGAGATCCCGGAAGTATCCTTCTTCTAATTTTTCCGTCAACCCTATAAAATCTCCGCCATGAAAAGTTCCGATGTCTTCTCCCAGGGCATCCACCGAAACTCTCCCGTAGGAATTGTTGTTATCGGATTCACCATCTGAAAATCGATCGGTCATCGCAAAATAAACCGTTGCACTTTCATAGGAAAAATCCGGTTGATCCGGGACCTGATATTCCCCGTTTTCAACCTGGTTATTATTGCATCCCGTAAGATTTAGGGTTGTCAGAGTGAAAATTAAAAAAAGAAAGCAAGTAAAATTTCCTGTTTTATGCCGAACTCCCATTGCGTTTCCTCCTCCGGTTTTCTCTTTATTTCTTATTATTAATTCGTCATTTAACAGAAAAATCCTGCCTGGAGACATAAAAAGAGCAAATCAAAGGGGACGGAGGTGTTTGAGTCACTATGGCTCAAATAAAAACCAAAGGGGGCGGAGGTGGTCGGTTCATTATGAATCGAATACCTCCATCTTTTTTTTATAATATTCTGTGTAGTTTATCTTAACAAGGACCTAACAGATACTTAACAAAACTTTAATGATTATGGGACATCAGGAGGATATACTAAATGTAACCGTTGAGATTGAAGACGGATTATTTTTAACAAACCGGAACCGTTTTGCGTGTAACGTTTTAATCTACTCCCCCTTTACAGAGAAAAGCTTCTTTTATACCAGTGGAAGGGGCTTTTTTCTTTGTAAATTTAAAAAAGGAGAGGTTCAGGTTTGAAATCCTTGAAAAATGAAAGGAAGGATTCTATGGAATCTAGACAAAAAACATCTTTAAATGAGCATCAGGAATTTGAAAACATCATAAAACTGGAACAAATCGAGACGTTATTTCAGCCGATTGTATCATTGCGAAGTGGAAGAATACTCGGTTACGAGGCCTTAAGCAGAGGCCCCAAAGAAAGTCGGTTTTACAGACCGGATAGAATGTTTGAGTATGCCCATAAAGTGGGGGAGGTTTGGAGGCTGGATCTGCTTTGTCGTAAAAAGGCTATTGAAAAAGCAAAGAATTTTGTAGGGAAAAACAAACTTTTTATTAATATTGATCCCTTAAGTATAGAGGATTCGAATTTTCAAAAAGGTTTTACAAAAGAGCATTTGAAGTTATTCCAATTGGATAGTTCTGATATTGTTATGGAAATTACGGAAAAAACCGCTATTGACGATTACGGGATTTTTAATAGGCTTCTTAATTCTTACCGGGATCAGGGATATTCCATTGCGGTAGATGACGCAGGGAGTGGTTATTCAGGGCTTCGCACCTTGGCAGAAACAAGACCGGAATACATAAAAATTGATATGGAATTAGTGAGAAATATCGATAAGGATGTGCTTAAACAGGAGCTGTTAAAAAGCATTCGGACTTTTTCTTATACGGTAGGGATCAAAATTATTGCGGAGGGTATAGAAACTCTAGATGAGATAAGAAAGCTTATCGAATTGGGGATTGACTATGGACAGGGCTACTGGTTAGGAAAACCCCGGAGAAAGGCCTTGGGGATCGATCCGAAAGCAGCAGTGGAAATTTGTAATTGGAATGCCAGCATAGAAAAGATTCAATCCAATGAGGAAAAAATAAGAGTTAAAGATCTATTAAGGGAGGATGAGGCGCTAACATCGGAAGCTATAGTGAAAGATGTGGCTGAGAAGTTTGCCCGAAATGAGCACGTGCAGGGAATTGCCATAGTAAAGGACCATAAACCGATAGGACTTGTGATGCGTAACAAGTTTGAAGTAAAAAAGCAACTGGCGGCTAATGTAGAAGAATTCTTAAAATTGGGGGTTCACACGGTTATGGATCATCGTCCCTTGCTTATTGAGAGCGACCTTTCAATTTCGGAAGTAAAGAGTATGGCGGTAGCTCGAAGAGAAGAAAGAATCTATGACTATATTCTTGCAGTTCATCAGGGATATTATCAGGGGATTGTTTCGGTTGCTTCCTTACTGCAAGTCATGGCGTATACTTAATCGGTTTTTGAAAAAGCGTTTTCATTAATAACATAAAAAAGGAGACATAAGATGAAAATTAAAATTGGTACGAAGCTCATGGCGGTTTTTTTAATACTGGGTATTTTGCCGACGGTAATACTTGGGACCTATGCTTACCAAGGGACTTTTGCAGCCCTTGAAGAAGGGGAAATTGATAAATTTCATGTACTGCTGGACGGAATTACTGAAAACACAAGAACGATGATTAAAGATACCGAATTTCTTCTGAAAAATCTATCTTCAAGTCCGGACTTTTTAGCGGTATTACCAATATATAATGAAAAAGGTTTTGTTGAGGAGAAAACGCTACTCGAAAATGCAGATAAAAGGCTTAAGAAAATTTATGCAAACTCCGTGATCTATTACGAAAGCATTTTTATTACGGGAATTGATGGGAAAACCGTTGCTGACAGTTTAGGGAATTCTGATAAAGGATTGGAACTCGAAGATATGGAGTTTGCAAAAAAAGCTATGGAGAATAAAGCTTTCAGCATGAGTTCGGTATATTTGTCGAATGTAAAGGAGAGCGGTCCCGCAGTGCCAACGGTAGCTATGGCCTATCCTATTATGGGGGAGGCAAGCCAGGTACTGGGATCAATTGTTGTTACCATGCATTATAGCAATTTTGATAAGGTAATTAGAAATACGGAAATCGGGGATACCGGATATGGATTTATGCTGGATCGTAGAGGACAAATCATCAGCCATCCAAATAGTAAGTTTCTTTTAAATACTGCGGAAGATAGGATAAGTCAAAAGATCGTGGAAAGTGCCCGTGAAGAAAATCGCGGGATGGGACAGGAAACTGTTAGTGAAAATACCTGGACTTACTTTTATCAACGAATTCCCTCTACGGACTGGATCATCGCCTTTAATCTACCGGAAAATGAGTATCTTGGACCGGCTCATCAAATTCGAAACAATAGCTTATGGATTATAGGGGCGATGGCATTAGTGGCAATTGTATTATCGGTATTTATGGTAAAATATCAGTTTACGACATATATAAAAGAAATGGTAAAAACCATGAAAAAATTAGCTGAAGGAGATTTCACCGTTTCATCCCACTGCAAATCGAAAGATGAATTTCGGGATTTATCCAACAGCATTAATGAGATGGTAATATCTCAAAATCGGGTGCTGCAAAAAATACAGGTAACCTCGGGCAGTCTGCGGGATGCTGAAGTAAAAATGCATAGCACCGGTTGTGAAGCGGAAATCTATATGGAAAAAGTTCATGATACAGCTCAGAAATTTTACTCTGAAGCAGAAGAAAATAGCATAGTAGTTCAAAGCATAAATTTTGCTATGGAACAGGTGAAACAACAGGCGAAGAAAGTTGAATCAATGAGTAGCGATGCGATAACGGAAGGGAATAAAAGTCAGGGTGCAATTACTACGGGGATGGAAGCGATAGAAAAAACCTTGAACAATATGGAGGAAGTAGACCATGCCATAGAAACAACGGCCGAGGACGTAAGATCCTTAGTGCAGGACTCTCAAAAGATTTCTCGTTTTGTAGAACATATTGATAAAATCGCCAAGGATACAAATTTATTGGCATTAAATGCTTCAATCGAGGCGGCGAGGGCCCAAGAGGCGGGAAGAGGTTTCGCTGTTGTAGCGGAAGAAGTCCGGAAGCTTTCGGAGCAAAGCAATAAAACAACATTGGAAATAGCCGTCGTTGTAGAACAAATATTGACGAAAATAGATCATGTTGAAATGAGAATTCGACTGGCACAGGAAAAATCCCGGAAAACGGCAAGTACTTCTCATGATGTGAAAAACAGCTTTGCTGTGATCCGTCAATCCATCGAAGCATTGTCAACCATTGTGAAAAAAACCGATCATGCCACTAAAGAGCAAACAGCATCTACGAAAGAGGCAGAAACCTACATCGGTAAAATCGATGAGATGATTGTAGATACGGTCAAGGGAGCAAAAGAAATGGTTGCAGGAACAAAAGAACAGACAGAGGCTATGCAAGCAAATAATCAAGTTAGACAGGAACTGAAAAGCATAGCTGTTGAACTTTCGGAAGTTCTCTCTCAATTTAAAGTAGAGACAAATACTGAATAATAACACAAAGGGGACACTTCCATCCCCTTTGTGTTATTTTTTGATTGCAATGGGGTAATAATGAGAGAAGAGAGAAGGATAAGAAGGACCGAGGAACCGTTTTCAATTAAAGACCCGCCAGAGAACACCTTAAAAATAAAGATAAGCCCTAATATAAAGCGTCAAAGGAGTTTTGGGAATGGAAAGTATCAATAAAATCAGACCCACCTGGGTCGAAGTCAATCTGGATCATCTGATTGATAACTTAAAAGAAGTAAAAAGAGTGACGAATAAGAAAACACGGATTTGCACAAAGGCAGAATCGTAACGATCCCTATCGGTTTTGGCGATGGGCTGCCGAGGAATTTATCCGGGAAATTCAGTGTATACTATAGGGATCCGCTATTGCGTCACTTTGTTTAAATATCAAATAAAGAGGTGTTTTCATGAACATTTATGATCCGTTTAATCTATTCAGGACGAAAAACAAAACCATAAGAAAGCCACCGGGAACCCTGGTGTATTCCGGGGAATTTTCTGAGGTGGATATTCAAATGCATATTTTAAGTTATGGTGAAGAGGAACTTAAAACCTATGAAATAACCGGAATTCAAAATCTTGAAAAGCTGTTGGAAGAGGCGAAAAAAAGCAAGCAGGTCTACTGGATCAATATTACCGGTCTACATAGCCGGGAGATCATCCGTTTAATCGGAGATCAGCTAAACATCCATCCTATGGATTTGGAAGATATTATGCAGGTATCCCAGTGGAGTAAGATCGAGACCTATAATGAATATTTGTTTTCCGTATTTAAAATGATCTATCTAACAGAAAGGAAAATCATCCACGAGCATTTATCAGTGATTTTAAAAGATAATCTGGTGCTTACCTTTCAGGAAACTGCCGGTGATGTTTTCGGCTATGTCCGGGAGCGACTGAAAAAACCGGACAGCAGGTTACGATTCAGTAACAGTGATTATCTTTATTACAATCTGTTGGATGCTTTAGCTGATGAGTATCTTGTGGTGATCAATCATATCTCCCTAAAGTTTAACGAGATTGAGATGGAAATTATCGAAGAATCCAATCCGAGCAAGGAGGAAATCTACCGGTTAAGAAAAGAACTTTTGTACTTCAGTAATTCCCTTTCTCCTCTGGTGGACTCCTTAAGAAAATTTACAGCGAAAGAAAATTCATTTTTTACCAGGGGAATGGCTCCCTATTATACGGATTTGCAGGAACATCTCAATCAAATCACCAACTCCATTCGGGGGTATCGGGAAATGAGCAACGGGCTCCACGAAATGCAGATGTCCAATGCCAGTATGAAAATGAACAAGACGATGATGACCCTGACCATATTTTCCGCAATTTTTATTCCCTTATCGTTTTTGGCCGGAGTTTTCGGCATGAACTTTGTTCATATGCCCGGACTCGAAGAACCGTCAGCCTTTTATGTGTTTGTGATCTTCTGCGCACTGATTGCCCTCGGAATGCTCAGTTACTTTAAGCTCAGATGGTGGAGATAAGCAGATTTCTTCCAGGTGTTTGCCATTATGAATCCTTCGTAGTATAATGAATGATATCCCCCCTGGGGGGATAATCATCGGAGGAGGATGGACATGGCATATCTAAAGGGGCAAATTAAGGATTTTTTACATAACACTAAAATCAAGAAAATCTTTTTTCTTGCTATACCGGCGATGATCGAAAACATTTTTCAGGTGCTGATCGGTGTGGTGGATATTTACTTTGTGGGGCGATTAGGAACGGAAGCCATTGCCGGGGTGGGGGTTACAAATCTGACAATGAATGTCTATATCGCTTTTTTTCTTGCATTGGGAATCGGAACCACTGCGGTGGTAGCAAGAGCCATCGGAGGGAAGGATAAAAAAAGGGCCGATCACGCCGTAAAGCAGTCGATTATTATGAGTGTCACGGTCGGATTGGTTTTCGGAATT
>JBEPWR010000039.1:0-9701 GCA_041642335.1 Eubacteriales bacterium | reverse complement strand
ATTTCTGTCTCTACAAAAAAAACGTATGACTACACGAAGCATTCGGAATTTAATTAAGAAATATACGGCATTGATATTAAAAACTGATGCAAAGAAAGGTTATAGTCCTCATAAGCTCCGTGCCACAGCAGCTACATCCTTAATCGCCAAGGGGTTTTCCGTATATGATGTGCAAAATCTTTTAGATCATGACAACATTACAACCACTCAGTTATATGCGGCTCATCGAAAGAACGTTAAGAAGGAAATTATCACAAACTTTGAATGGACAGATGAATCGGTTGATACCGATAATTAACCATATGGTGCTACTCCATAATTTATTTTTATAATTTAAAGAGAAATACAGAACTAATGTTTGAATGCTGTTTTAATTTATGGTATAATGGTTAAAAATACACTGTAAAGGGGCTAAACAATATGTATGAAGATTTGAATTCAAGTCAAATCAAAATTCTAAATTACTTAAAATACCAGCTTCAGAATAAAGGTTACCCTCCATCGGTTCGAGAAATCTGCCATGCAGTGGATCTTAAATCCACCTCTACTGTTCATGGTCATTTAGCGAAACTTGAACAAAAGGGATATATACGAAAAGATCCCACAAAACCGAGAGCTATTGAAATTTTGCATTCGGATTCTAATCAGGATTTCAAGTTGCAAAAGGAAATTATCAACGTACCGATTATTGGAAAAGTTACAGCAGGGGAACCGATTTTAGCCGTGGAAAATATTGAAGATACCTTCCCTCTTCCGATTGATTTTGTCGACTCCAAGAACCATGAGATATTCATTTTAAAGATCAAAGGTGACAGCATGATCGACGCTGGAATATTCGATGGAGATTTTATTGTTGTAAGTCAACAAAGCACAGCAAAAAATGGCGATATTGTGGTAGCTTTAATTGATGAAGAAGCTACGGTAAAGCGCTTTTTTAAAGAGGAAAAAATGGTTCGTCTGCAACCGGAAAATAAAACTATGGATCCGATCTACACTTCCAATGCTTCGATTTTAGGTCGTGTCGTTGGAGTATATCGAAAAACCGTATAGACATTGGAAATTAAAACGCCTTCAATCCTTTGATGAAACAAAGGATATTGAAGGCGTTTTTATGATGTTTTTAATGATGTTTATAGACCTCTCAATTTTTCCAAAGCCTTTAATGCTCCAATTTTACCGTGGGCATAATCCAGACCCCCTTGAAAATAGACGATATAGGGTTCTTTCATTGGTGCATCAGCACTGAGTTCAATGGAAGAGCCTTGAATAAAGGCTCCGGCAGCCATGATCACTTGATGACTGTATCCTGGCATATCCCATGGTTCTGGAGTTACAAATGCATCAACCGGCGCAACCTCTTGGATCGCTTCACAAAAGGCGATAACCTTCTCTTTCGAGCCCAATCGTATAGATTGAATAATATCGCTACGTTTATTAAAGGGTTCAGGCTTTACTTCGTATCCGGCTTCCTGAAATAAAGCGCCACAAAAGACAGCAGATTTTATGGCTTGGGATACAATATTTGGAGCCATGAATAATCCTTGAAAAAGGGAGCGCGACTGACCAAAGGTTAGGCCGCATTCTCGCTCTATACCGGGCATGGTAAATTCTTGAGCAATTTTTGCAATCAAATTTTTCTTACCGGCAATATAGCCTCCGGATAAAGCAATACCGCCTCCGGGATTTTTAATCAAGGAACCGGCTATAAGGTCAGCGCCGACTTCCGTGGGTTCTCTTTCTTCTAAAAATTCGCCGTAGCAATTATCCACCATACAGATGATTGTCGGATTAATTGATTTCACAAATTCAAAAACGGCTTCAATGTCCTCTATGGTTAAGGCGTTACGGTAATGATAGCCGGTGGATCTTTGTAAATAAAGTATCTTTGCATGAGGATTGGATTTTAGGGTTTCTTCAACCGTGGATAAATCGATGGTCCCATCCTCTGAAAAATCAATTTGATGATAGTCTACACCTTGACTGATCAAATTTTTATGGTACTCTCCATTAATCCCGATTAATTGATCCAGTGTATCGTAGGGTTTCCCAGTTACGGATATAAGCCCGTCTCCTCCCTGTAATAAGGTTTTTAAACAAAGGCCCAGTACGTGGGTACCATTTGCAAAGCTGGATCGCACAATAGCGTCCTCTGCATGAAAGACTTCAGCATACAGAGCATCGATCTTCTCCCGCCCTAGGTCACTATATCCATATCCTGTGGTCCAATTGAAATGCCGATCACTTAAGCCGACTTTTTTCATCGCCAAGAGGACTTTATAAAAATTATATTCTTTGATTTTCTCAATTTCTTGAAAGGATTTGGAAAGGGTTTTTTCGATTTTTTGCCCCATTAAATAGGTATCCTCTGATACTGTATATTCCTGTTGAAGGAGGGATTCGATGTTAGTCATTGCTACTCCTCCCTTTTTCGCTTTCAATATAGTCAAGGATCTCTTTCAATAAAGTCTCCTCATTTTCATAGCGATCAACTTGGAACCATTTAATGAAATCATATCGATTAAACCATGTAATTTGGCGCTTGGCGTATCTTCGGGTGTTCTTTTTGAGTATTCGAATGGCATCGTGTAGGCTATTTTCTCCGTTGATATAGCGAATAATCTCTTTGTAGCCGAGTCCTTTGAAAGCTTTAAGATCCTGGGAGTAACCCTTGGATAGAAGATCCTCTACCTCTTCGATTAACCCTTCCTCAATCATTAAATCAACACGGGTATTAATGCGATCATAGAGATTTTTTCGTTTCCGATTAAGACCGATAAGAATCGGTTGAAATTTTTTGGTGAGTGTTAAGTCATTTTTAAAATCTCCTACATTTTCCCCGGTCTCATGGTTGATCTCTAAGGCTCGGATTACTTTAACCAGGTTATTAGGATGAATCTTTTCTGCCGCATTCGGATCGATCTTTTGTAGCTTTTCATAGACATAGGACTTTCCGAATTTTTCGCTCTCTTTATAAAGTAGTTCACGAAGTTCTTCATTAGATACAGTATTGCCAAAATCCATTTCATAAAGCAGTGCATTAATATATAGACCGGTACCACCACTAACAATCGGAACTTTATTGCGGCTTAAAATATCTTTGATATGTTTTTTTGCTTTTTCTTCAAATTCTGCTACTGAAAAATCTTCTTCAGGAGATACTTCATCGATTAAGTAATGAGGTATTCCTCTTCTCTCTTCCTTATCGGGGGTTGCTGTTCCGATATTCATGTATTTATAGACTTGCATAGAGTCGGCATAAATTACTTCTCCATCCAACACTTTTGCAAGGTCTACGGTTAGCTTTGTTTTACCCACTGCTGTGGGGCCGACAATAAAAATCACGTGATTCTTCAAAACACTTCACTCCTGACTAGGTTATTCGTTTGAAAAATTTCTCTAGATCCCGCTCCTCTACTTTCAGAAGAATAGGTCTACCATGAGGACAATGCAATGGCGGGGTAATACTTTGCAGTTTATGAAGAAGTTCCTTGATTTCCATCTGAGACAAGCTTTTTGAAGCTTTGATAGCATTTTTACAGGATTTCTGAATAATCAAGGACTTTTCATCTTCGGGAGGATTCTTTCCGCCGATCCGATCCAGGATATCGATAATAAAGGAAGGATCTTTAGGTACGCCTAAGGCTAGGGGAACTTCCCGAATTACAATGGTATCTTTGCCAAAACTTTCGATGGTAAAGCCCACTTCATCAAAAACGGATTCATGTTCTTTAAAAAGAGCATAATCCTCGGGACTGAGCCGAAGTGATTCCGGTTTTAATAATCGCTGACGGATAACTCGATTCTGTTTCGCATCTTCATACAATTGGTCATAGAGAATCCTTTCATGAGCAGCATGTTGATCTACCAGAAATAGCGTGGTTTTCGACTCAAATAAGATATAAGAGTGAAAAGCTTGCCCTAAAATTTTGAAGCCTTTGAGTGGATCAAGACTGAAGGGAAGGTTCTTCTCCTCTTTTTCCGAGAGCATCGTCTCCTGTATATTTTCCATTTCTTCTTCCTGAAGCTTTTGGTCCTGTAAGAGCTTTTCATTAAGTCTTGCTGCTAAACTTTTGCTTTCGGACTTATTCTCCTTATAGGGAACTGAGCTATTATCGGTCGATGAATGTCCTAGAGGACTCGAAGTTGGTAATTTCTTAGAAACTTTTTCAGTAGACGAAGAAAAAACTTCCTCATCAGTATTTCTATTCTTCGAGTCATAAGTATGGGTGAAATCCGGCTTGATAATTCTTGTTCCAGCTTCTAAAGCTTCGGAAATCTCTGTAGTTAAAAAATTAGTAACTTCTTTTTCATCATAAAATTTAACTTCTGTTTTAGCAGGATGGATATTTACATCAATCGTTTCCGGTGGTACTGAAATACTCAAGATACATATTGGGAATCGGTGGATCATTAACTTATTTTCATAGGCCTTTTCTACAGCTTTGGACAAAAGCTTGCTTTTCACCAATCGATTGTTTACAAAAAATATTTCGAGATTGCGGTTTCCGCGGCCATACATAGGCTGACTAATATAGCCGGATACTTCAGCGGTGTTTTTCTTGATAGAACCCAGTTGGATCATATTCTGATATAATTCTTTTGGAAAAATCGATAATAATACTTTAGAAAGGTTTCCATCTCCCGGCGTGGTAAACATAATATTGTTATTGTTAACATACCGAAAAGCGATTATCGATTTACTGATCGCGAGGCGAGTGATGACTTCGTTGATTTTTGTGGTTTCAGCTTTAACACTTTTCATGAACTTTCTTCGGGCCGGGGTATTGAAAAACAAATTACGAATAATGATGGTGGTTCCTTGAGTAGCGCTGACCTCTTTTTTGGAAAGGATTTCTCCCCCGGATAAAGCAATAAAGACGCCGGTAACGCCTTCTTCAGTTTTGGTGGTCACTTCTACTTGTGCAACCGATGCGATACTTGCTAAAGCTTCACCTCGAAATCCTAACGTATTAAGAGCATCAAGGTCATCAATTTGATTTATTTTCGAGGTGCTGTGGCGCTCAAAGACCATTTCAATATCTTCTGCATCAATTCCCATACCATTGTCCGTAATACGGATATAGGATTTTCCTCCATTTTTAATCTCTACAAATATTTTTGAGGAATTGGCATCTATGGAATTTTCTATCAGTTCTTTAATTACGGAGTGTGGTCCTTGGATTACCTCTCCTGCAGCAATTTGATTAATGGTAATTTCATCGAGCATTTTTACTTTTCTTGCCATTTTGATTCTCCTCAGCTATATTATTTAGTTGACTCTGCAAATTATATAGATAGTTGAGCGCAGTTAGAGGTGTGGTTTCTACGAGATTTACTGATTTTATATCTTCGAGCAACTGTCTTTCGTAAAAAGAGTGGAAATCCAATTGTTTTTGAACATTATTGTCTTCAAGTTTACCGCCAGGAGTACTCTTAAACTTGTGTTTTTCCTCTTTAACAGAAGACTTAACGGTGTTGTCTTTTTTTCCGTTTTCCAAAGACTCTAGAATACCGTTGGCATTTTCAATAACCTTTACAGGTAGTCCTGCAAGTTTCGCTACCTGAATTCCGTAGCTCTTATCCGCATTGCCTTTTAAGACTTTTCGAAGGAAAATAATCTCATCCCCTTCTTCTTTTACGGTAAACTGGTAGTTCTGCACATTTTCTAAGGTATCACCAAGCGCAGTAAGTTCATGATAATGAGTGGAAAATAAGGTTTTTGCCTTTAAATTTTTGCTGATTTCTTCAACTATGGCCCATGCAATGCTGAGGCCGTCAAAGGTGCTGGTACCTCGACCGATTTCATCTAAAATTAGCAAACTGTTTTTTGTAGCATTATTCATTATGTGAGCCATTTCAGTCATTTCCACCATAAAGGTACTTTTTCCTTGAGACAGATCATCACTGGCACCAACCCGGGTGAAAATTCGGTCTACAATACCAATGTTTGCAGATTTTGCCGGCACAAAACTTCCTATCTGAGCCATCAAAGAAATTAACGCCACTTGCCGCATATATGTTGACTTTCCTGCCATATTCGGTCCTGTAATAATAGAGATGGCCTCTTGGCTATTGTTTAAAATTGTATCATTGGGAATAAAATTCTCATCCAACAACATTTTTTCGACTACAGGATGACGACCTTCTTTAATGTGGATCGTCTCCCCCTCTGTAACAATGGGTTTATGGTAGTCATTTTCCGAAGCTACCTGGGCGAAGGAACATAGTGCATCAATGCCTGCAATGACTTTTGCAGTTTTTTGTATGCGAGGCGTATGCTCTTTGAGACGTTCACGAATTTTCAAATATAGAGCCTGTTCCAAAGCGATAATTTTTTCTTCTGCCCCTAATATTTTTGATTCCATTTCTTTAAGTTCCGGAGTGATATAGCGCTCACTGTTGGCGAGGGTTTGTTTTCGAATATAATCTTTTGGCACTAAATCCAGGTTAGACCGGGTAACATCAATAAAATAACCGAAAATTTTATTGAATTTGACTTTTAAGGATTTGATTCCGGTTCGCTGCTTTTCTCGTTCTTCTAGTTTGGTCATCCACTGATGGCCCTCCGTAGAAAGTTCTCGAAGCTCCTTTACTTGTGGATCAAAGCTTGCTTTTATAATATTCCCGTCTTTCAGTACTATCGAAGGATCCTCTAGGATACTCTCGTCTATCAACGTGTAGACATCCCTTAAAAGGTCCAAGTCGTCTAAATGTTCTAACAGCAAGGGGTCCTTGCTTTTCATTAACACATCTTTTATTGCGGGCAGATGGTCAATGGAGTTTTTAAGTGCGATCAAATCCCGGGGATTCGCACTATCATAGCCTATTTTCGAGGTTAATCGTTCCAAATCATATATGTTTTTTAACGACTCATTTAGTTCTTCACGAGCTAAGAGATTTTCTTGAAAATAATCCACGGTATTCAGTCTTTTGTTGATGGATTTCTTATCAATCAAGGGTTCTTCGATCCATTTGCGAAGCATTCTTCCACCCATGGCTGTTACCGTTTTATCAAGAACCCAAAGAAGACTTCCCTTTTTCCCGCGAGCTTGTATCGATTGGGTTAATTCAAGGTTTCGTCGTGTATTGGCATCTAATAACATCGAATCCTTATTCTCATATACTTCAATCCGGTTGATATGCCTTAAACTTCTTTTTTGAGTACGCTGAAGGTAATCGATTAAAACGCCGGAAGCCATGGTCTCCAGCGGAGTTTCAATTAATCCGAGACTTTCAATACTTTCAACTTTGAAATGCTCTTTAAGCCGATTTTGAATGATACGCTTCTCCACATTCCAATCTTCTAATGCTTCTCCATGTACATTTAAGCTTTTAAAAAAATCTATAAGGTTTTTCCCATGATAGTCTTTTTCATGAAAGTAATAAATGATTTCTTTTGGCGCAATTTTACTCACTTCATCTTTTATTGATTGTAGTGTTTTAGGGTCCTTTCCGAAATAATGTGTTGTATAAAACTCTCCGGTGGAAATATCCGTATAGGAGAGTCCGAAACCTGTTTGATTACTGTATAATGACAATAAATAATTGTTTTCTTTTTCTTCCAGTAAATTTGTATCAATTAGTGTCCCGGGAGTAATGACTCTTACAACGTCCCGTTTGACGATACCTTTAGCTTGGGAAGGATCTTCCATCTGCTCACAGATTGCTATTTTATAACCCTTTTCAACGAGTCGATCCAAATAATTGCTAACGGAATGATGAGGAACTCCACACATCGCTGCTTTTTCCTCTTGTCCACAATCTCTTGCAGTTAAGGTGATTTCTAATTCCCGTGCTGCGGTTTTTGCATCTTCAAAAAATAGTTCATAGAAATCTCCCAGTCGGAAAAACAAAAGGGAGTCCGGGTATTTTTCTTTTAAATCCAAATATTGTTGCATCATGGGAGTAAGTTTTTTCATGTATTCGAGCCTCCTCACTATTAATTCTGGATAATTCACTTTACAACAGTTTTAAATGACGATTCCGTCAAAAGAATAAGTTTTAGCTGCGGTGATTTTTACGGTAACGAGTTTCCCAATTAGTGAAGGCTCTCCCGGAAAATTTACCGTTTTACTGGTTTGGGTACGTCCTGTCAAAATTTCGTCGTTTTTTTTGCTTTTGCCTTCAACAAGGACGCTCACTTCTTGGTGTAATAACCTTTGATTGTTTTTATAGGCGATGGTATCGATCTGCTTTTTTAGTCTTTGGAACCGATCTTTTTTTACATCATCCGGCACTTGTCCTGCTATTTTTGCTGCAGGAGTCCCTTCCCTTATGGAATAAAGAAAGGTAAAAGCCGAGTCAAATTCTACTAGTTTCGCGACTTCTAAGGTTTCCTTGAAATCTTCTTCGGTCTCATTAGGGAAACCAATAATAATATCGGTGGTAATGGAAATTCCAGGGATTTTTTCTTTAATGCTTTCAACGATCTTTAGATAATCCTCTTTCGAATATTTACGATTCATCTCTTTTAACACCTTATTACTTCCTGCCTGCAATGGAAGATGAATATGATTACAGATTTTTGAATACTTCACCATGGTATCGATTAATTTATCGGATAAGTCTTTGGGATGAGAAGTCATATAGCGAATTCGTTCAATGCCCGGAACTTTCACAACTTCCTCCAGTAAATCCGCAAAATCCACTTCGTTTTCCAAGGTTTTTCCATAGGAATTAACATTCTGTCCCAGAAGCATAACCTCTTTGCTTCCCTTTGAAACCAGGTCGTTTATCTCACTGATGATTTCAGATATTTCTCGACTTCTTTCTCTCCCTCGAGTGTATGGAACGATACAATAGGAACAAAAGTTATTACAACCATACATAATATTTACAAAGGATTTAATTCCATAACGACGATTGACCGGAAGGCCTTCAATGATTTCGCCTTCTTCACTCCATACGTCGACAATTGCTTCTTTATGATTTAAGGTTTTTTCCAGTAGGAATGGAAAGTTGTGAAGATTATGGGTCCCGAAAATTAAGTCCACGTGAGGATAGGTTTTTTGAATATACTTTACAACATGATCCTGTTGCATCATGCATCCACATACAGCGATAATTAAGTCCTCATTTTTTCGTTTTAGGTGTTTGAGTGCTCCAAGCTTACCATATACTTTCAATTCTGCATTTTCACGTACACAACAGGTATTAAAAATAATTAAATCTGCATTTTTTCGGTCATCTGTTTTCCCATATCCCATTTGTGTTAGAAACCCTTCCAGCTTTTCCGAGTCGTGTTCGTTCATCTGACAACCGTAGGTTTCGATTAAATATTTTTTTTCTATACCCGTTTCAATTTCGTAAAATCGATTATTTTCTTTTAGAGTATTGATTATTTCATTTATATTGGAAATCGACGGATCCTTGTGTTCATTTCGTTTCAATTAAAATCCTCCTTACAATCTATCTCTTTAGTTAATTTCATCTAACAATTATAACATAAATCCTTCATAAATACATAAAGGCTTTTCCAACTACAGCGGCTTTGGGATCTCCTCCCTTCTGCTAATCTGACAAGTTAGTCCGACAACTAGGCAATTTGAAAATATCTTCTGCCGAATTAAAATCCAGTACCAATATACTATGATTTTTTTTATAATCATGTTATGATATAATTGTTAGGTTTATGAATTAACAAATAATTGGGAGGGATAAACATGCAATTATCATCAAGAATCACATCTATGCAAGAATCA
>JBEPWR010000038.1:0-9912 GCA_041642335.1 Eubacteriales bacterium | reverse complement strand
TCTTGTCCTGCTTTGGTTTTCGGCTCAATGGCTACGGCGATAACCGGCTCAGGGAAAACCATGGACTCTAGGATTACTTGACTGTCTTCTGCGCTAAGGGTATCTCCAGTTGCAGTATCTTTCAGTCCTACAGCAGCAGCAATATCGCCGGCATAAACCTTTGTCAATTCTTCCCGGGTATTTGCGTGCATTTGTAGAATACGTCCAATACGCTCTTTTTTACCCTTCGTTGAGTTGTAAACATAGGATCCGGCCTCTAGGGTTCCGGAATACACTCTAAAGAATGCCAGTTTACCAACATAAGGGTCCGCCATAATTTTAAAGGCCAGGGCTGAAAAAGGTTCTTCGTCGGAAGCTTTTCTTGAAACTTCCTCTTCCGAGTCTTTAAGCATACCTGTAATTGGTGGCACATCCAATGGGGACGGCATCAATAATACAACATAATCCAGCAATCGCTGAACACCTTTGTTCTTATAAGCTGAACCACAAAGAACCGGTACCAATTTATTGTCCACTGTTCCTTGTCGTAATGCTTCTTCGATTTCTTCTTGAGTGATTTCTTCGCCCTCAAGATACTTCATCATTAACTCTTCATCATTTTCCGATACCGCTTCAACCATTTTCTCCCGGTACTCGTCCGCAAGCTCCTTCATGTCTTCAGGAATTTCGGTAACTTCCATATCTTGTCCAAGGTCATCATTGTAAATGGTTGCATTCATCTTGATAAGATCAACGATTCCTTTGAAATGATCTTCTTTCCCGATGGGAAGTTGAATTGGCACTGCATTGGCACCTAATCGTTCTTTCATCATGGAAACTACGTTAAAGTAGTCCGCACCTAGAATATCCATTTTGTTTACAAAGGCCATTCGTGGTACTTTATACTTATCCGCCTGTCTCCAAACGGTTTCCGACTGAGGTTCTACTCCACCTTTGGCGCAGAAAACCGCAACCGAACCGTCTAGTACTCTAAGGGATCTTTCTACTTCCACCGTGAAGTCAACGTGTCCTGGTGTATCAATGATGTTGATTCTATGGTCATTCCACTGGCAAGTTGTTGCAGCAGAAGTAATCGTAATTCCCCGTTCTTTTTCTTGCTCCATCCAGTCCATTTGCGAGGCACCCGCGTGGGTTTCACCTAGCTTACGGATTCTACCTGCGTAAAACAAAATTCTTTCCGTTGTGGTTGTTTTACCGGCATCGATGTGAGCCATAATTCCTATATTTCTTGTCCGCTTTAATGGGAATTTCCGTGGCACTGTAATCCTCCTCTCACATACTTAAAGGCAAACCATAATTAGTTTTACCATCTATAATGTGCAAATGCTTTGTTCGCCTCTGCCATTTTGTGTGTTTCTTCTCTTTTCTTTACTGATGCTCCGGTGTTGTTGGCCGCATCCATAATCTCTTTCGCTAGTCGTTCAATCATCCCTTTTTCTCCCCGGGCTCTGGTAAATCGAACCAACCAACGAAGTCCTAAGGTCTGTCGTCTTTCCGGTCGAACCTCGATAGGTACCTGGTAGTTAGATCCACCTACTCTACGAGCTTTTACTTCTAAAACAGGCATGATGTTTTCCATTGCTTTTTCAAAAACTTCTTCAGGATTCTCACCGGTTTTCTCTTGAATCATTTCAAAAGCTTTGTAAACCGTATTTTGAGCTTTTCCTTTTTTTCCGTCTAGCATTACGTTATTAATCAGTTTGCTGACTACTTTGCTTCCGTAAATCGGGTCAGCCAGTACTTCTCTTTTGGGTACATTTCCTTTTCTTGGCACTTGTCTTCCCTCCTCAAATATAAAATTGGGTCATCGGTACTCGACACTTAAGTAGTGGCCGTTGTGCTCTATATATACAATATATATAAAATCATTACGACTTCATGACTTATTTCTTCGGTCTCTTGGTACCATACTTTGATCTTCCTTGAACTCGATTTTCCACTCCTGCTGTATCGAGGGTTCCTCGAACAATGTGATATCGAACTCCCGGTAAGTCTTTGATTTTTCCACCTCTGATCAGCACAACACTGTGTTCCTGTAGGTTGTGACCAATTCCTGGGATGTATGCTGTAACCTCAATTCCGTTTGTCAGTCGAACTCTTGCTACTTTTCTTAATGCAGAGTTAGGCTTCTTTGGTGTGATGGTTTTAACAGCAGTACAAACACCTCGTTTCTGAGGAGCACTTATATCAGTTGCCTGTCTTCTTTGAGAATCAAATCCCTTTTGAAGAGCTGGAGCTCCTGATTTTTTCGTGATCTTCTTTCTACCTTTTTTTACTAATTGATTAATAGTAGGCATTCCTTGCACCTCCTTCCAAGGTTTAGATCTTTAATATGTTAATTTTCATTAACTGATTCTTTTATTAATGCTACTACTGCAGCATTAAGACCAATTCCACATTTTCGACCTAATTGTTTCATCGTCTCAACGTGGTCAACTTCAATGGACTCTTCCTCAGCCCGCCGCAAAAGCGGTTCTACAATATGGGGTTGCGCATCCTTTGCAATAATCAGTTTTCGAACCTCTTTATTTTTAAGGGCCCGAGTAGATTCTTTAAAGCCTACGACTTTTTTTTCGTTTCTCAGATCATCCATTGCCTGGCTTCCTCCTTTGATGGCGCCTGAGAGATCCTAAGATCCCTCAGGTTTCACAAGGCTGCGCTTTTTACGCACTTAGATATTCTATCACTAGTACTATTCCGTGTCAACTACTTCAGTTGGTTTTTCACCGGTTAATAAAAGCTCCTGTGTAGGGTTCTCACCCATCTCTGACTCTGCTTTCGGCTGCGCCAAGTTTTTCACGGCGATATTTTTATATCTTTTCATGCCTGTTCCGGCAGGAATCAGCTTACCAATGATCACATTCTCCTTCAAACCGATTAAGTGATCCTCTTTTCCCTTTATTGCCGCATCGGTAAGCACTCTTGTGGTCTCCTGGAAAGAAGCCGCCGATAAGAATGAATCCGTTGCAAGAGACGCCTTGGTGATTCCGAGTAAGGTCTCAGAGTAAGAGGCCGGCTCAAGGCCATCCTTGGTAGCCTGATCATTGACTTTCGTTAAGTCAAATACATTTTCCAGGGTTCCCGGTAAAAGATCGGTATCACCCATATCCTCCACCTTCACTCTGCTTAGCATTTGTCTTACAATGACTTCTACGTGTTTATCATCAATATCTACCCCTTGTAGACGGTAAACCTTTTGAACTTCCTTGATGATATAGTTTTGCACTCCGATTTTCCCTTTAATACTTAAGATGTCATGAGGATTTACGGATCCTTCCGTAATCTCATCTCCTTTTTCAATAATCTGGCCATTATCCACCTTAATTCGCGCACTGTAGGGGATGTCATATTTCTTTTCATCCTCTTCATTTTTAACAAAGACTTCCCGCTTTTTCGAACTTTCTTTTACCGTAATTTCTCCTGCAATCTCTGATATGATCGCAAGTCCTTTCGGTTTTCTTGCTTCAAAAAGCTCTTCGATTCTTGGAAGACCCTGTGTGATATCGGCACCGGCTACTCCACCGGTATGGAAGGTTCTCATTGTCAACTGTGTTCCCGGTTCACCAATGGACTGTGCTGCAATAATGCCTACCGCTTCTCCGACCTCTACCGGTTTTCCGGTGGCCAGGTTTCTACCATAACACTTGGCACACACACCATGCTTGGTTTTGCAATTTAAGGTGGTCCGAATATTCAGTTCCTCAATTCCGGTTGCAACAATTGCTTCCGCCTGTTCCTCTTCAATGAGTTCGTTGCGTTTTACAATGACCGCCCCCGTTTCCGGGTTAAGGATATCCTCCGAGGCATGTCGCCCAACCAGCCGGTCATAAAGGGCTTCGATCACTTCATTGCCATCTTTGTAAGCTGCTACTTTTGTAGAATCTTCCGTTCCGCAATCAAGTTCCCGAACAATAACGTCCTGGGATACATCCACCAGCCGTCGTGTCAGGTAACCGGAGTCTGCGGTTCGAAGGGCTGTATCCGCTAGACCTTTCCGGGCACCGTGGGTAGAGATAAAGTACTCGAGGACCGTAAGGCCTTCTCTAAAGTTTGCGGTGATCGGCATCTCTACGGTATGACCACTGGCATTTGCCATAAGTCCACGCATTCCACCAAGTTGCCGGATCTGGTTTTTACTACCCCTCGCACCGGAATGGGCCATAATAAAGAGGTTATTCATCCGGTCGAGTCCTTCCATCAGCTTGTCGGTTACAAGTTCTGTGGTTTCAGACCAGGTTTCAATGACCTTATCATAACGTTCATCATCGGAAATGAGTCCTCTTCGGTAAGCTTTCTCAAATTTTTCAACTTTGGCTTCCGCTTCTTTTAACAACTCCACTTTGGCTTCCGGAACGTCAATGTCGGAAACTCCGATGGTGATCGCACCTTTAGTTGAATATTTGAAGCCGGTAGCTTTAATATAGTCCAGCAGTTTTACCGTTTCATTATTGCCGAATTTTCTAAAGCATTTTCCAATAATTGTTCCAAGGGCTTTTTTATCACATAAGAAATCCACTTCCAATGCGTAAGGATCTTTTTCCCGGTCGACAAATCCAAGGTTTTGCGGTATGCCTTCATTAAGAATAAACCGCCCCACCGTACTTTCCACGATTTTTCCGTGATCCTTTTCATTGAGTTTTCTTTTTACTTTAACCTTTGCGTGAAGACTGACATAGCCATTGGCATAGGCCATAATCATTTCATCCTGATCCTTAAAGATCATACCTTCCCCTTTAGAGCCTTCCTCATCAATGGTTAAATAATAACTTCCAAGAACCATGTCCTGAGTTGGTGTTGTGATCGGCTCGCCATCCTTTGGTGCTAGGATGTTGTTTGGAGAAAGCATTAAGAATCGACATTCTGCCTGGGCTTCCATCGATAAGGGTACGTGTACTGCCATTTGGTCCCCGTCAAAGTCTGCATTATAGGCCGTACAAACCAAGGGATGCAGCTTTATCGCTTTTCCTTCAACCAGTACCGGCTCAAAAGCTTGAATTCCCAGTCTATGCAGGGTTGGTGCACGGTTCAGGAGCACCGGATGTTCTTTGATGACATCCTCCAGCACATCCCAAACCTCCGGCTTTACTTTTTCCACCATTTTTTTCGCACTCTTAATATTGTGGGCATGATCGCCGGAAACCAGACGCTTCATGACAAAGGGTTTGAATAGCTCAAGGGCCATTTTTTTCGGCAGACCGCATTGATAGAACTTCAAGTCCGGTCCGACCACAATTACCGATCTTCCGGAATAATCCACTCGTTTTCCAAGCAGATTTTGTCGGAATCGCCCCTGCTTTCCTTTTAACATGTCGGAAAGGGATTTTAACGGTCGATTCCCGGGACCGGTTACCGGTTTCCCTCGTCTTCCGTTATCAATCAGTGCATCGACAGCTTCCTGGAGCATTCTTTTTTCGTTTCGAACAATAATATCCGGAGCACCTAAATCCAACAGTCGCTTTAACCGGTTGTCCCGATTAATCACTCGTCGATATAAGTCATTCAGGTCGGACGTGGCAAATCTTCCTCCGTCCAGTTGTACCATTGGGCGAAGATCCGGAGGAATTACCGGAACCGCTTCCAGAATCATCCACTCCGGTTTGTTTCCGGATTTTCTGAAGGCTTCCACCACTTCAAGTCTTCGAATGGTACGCACCCGTTTTTGTCCGGTGCTTTCCTTTAAGTTCTGTCGAAGTTCCAGATTTAAGCTTTCCAAATCAATTTTTTTCAGAACTTCTTTAACCGCTTCCGCACCCATGGCGGCTTTAAAAGTATTTCCATATTTTTCTAAGGCGTCGTTATACTCTCTTTCTGTTAAAACCTGCTTTTCAGAAAGACCGGTATCCCCGGCATCGGTCACTAGATATGCTGCAAAATAGAGTACTTTTTCCAAAGATCTCGGCGACATATCTAAAATCAGACCCATTCTGCTGGGAATCCCTTTAAAGTACCAGATATGTGACACCGGAGCTGCAAGCTCGATGTGCCCCATTCGTTCTCTTCTTACCTTTGCCTTTGTAACCTCAACACCACAACGATCGCATACGACCCCTTTGTGACGGACTCTTTTATATTTCCCGCAATGGCATTCCCAGTCCTTGGTCGGACCGAAAATTTCCTCACAAAAGAGCCCCTTCTTTTCGGGTTTTAACGTTCGATAGTTAATTGTCTCCGGTTTCTTTACTTCTCCCCTTGACCACTGTCTAATTTTCTCTGCGGATGCTAAGCCGATTTTGATAGATTCAAAATTATTTAATTCACACAAGGAGTATCGCTCCTTTCTACTTTTTCATGATTTTATTGACTGTCTGTAAAAATTATAATTTTTCTTCTTTGCTGACCTCTTCCACCAGCACCCCTTTATCGATGGTTTCTCGATCCCTCTTAGGGTTTAGTGATGATGGCGCTTGTTCCAAGCCCAGATCAGACTCTTCACTGTCCAGGCTCTCCCGGATTTCAATTTCTGTCTCCCGGTCTCTTAGCACTTTTACATCCAGCGCTAAACTTTGAAGCTCTTTAATCAATACTTTAAAGGACTCTGGAATTCCGGGTTCCGGAACATTTTCACCCTTTACAATGCTTTCATAAGTTTTTACACGACCGACAACATCATCGGATTTCACTGTCAGTATTTCCTGTAAGGTATGGGCTGAACCATAGGCTTCCAGCGCCCACACTTCCATCTCACCGAATCGCTGTCCACCAAACTGCGCTTTACCGCCCAGTGGTTGTTGTGTAACTAGAGAATAGGGTCCGGTACTTCTTGCGTGTATTTTATTATCTACTAAATGATGCAGTTTTAACATATACATATAGCCTGTGGTTACATCATTATCAAATTTTTCACCGGTTCTGCCATCAATCAAAGGAACTTTTCCGGTTTCACTGAATCCGGCTTGTTTAAGAGCTTCCATGATATCATACTCGTTGGCTCCATCAAATACCGGTGTTGCAACTTTCCAGTTCAAAGCCTTTGCGGCCAGTCCTAAATGGATCTCTAAGACCTGACCGATATTCATCCGTGAAGGTACGCCCAGGGGATTCAGTACAATTTCAACCGGTGTCCCATCCGGTAAGAAAGGCATGTCCTCTTCCGGAAGAATTCGGGAAATAACCCCTTTGTTTCCGTGTCTTCCCGCCATTTTATCCCCTACATTAATCTTTTTCTTCTTGGCGATATAGACTCTTACCAGCTCATTCACTCCGGGAGAAAGTTCATCTCCGTTTTCCCGGGTAAAGACTTTGATATCAATAATGATCCCGCTTTCCCCATGAGGAACTTTCAACGAGGTATCTCGAACCTCCCGTGCTTTTTCTCCAAAGATCGCTCTAAGAAGCCTTTCCTCTGCGGTCAGTTCCGTCTCTCCTTTCGGAGTGACCTTTCCTACGAGGATGTCTCCGGAATCGACTTCTGCACCGACTCGAATAATTCCTCGTTCATCCAGATTTTTCAGGGCATCTTCCGATACATTCGGAATATCCCGGGTGATTTCTTCCGGACCGAGCTTTGTATCTCTTGCGTCGGATTCGTATTCTTCTATATGAAGAGAAGTTAATGCGTCTTCTCTTACCAATCGTTCGTTGATCAATATGGCATCCTCAAAGTTGTATCCTTCCCAAGGCATAAAGGCTACCAGGCAGTTTCTGCCCAGGGCCAGTTCCCCGTTGTCCGTTGAAGGTCCATCCGCTAAAATATCCCCTTTTTTTACCGTCTCACCCTTGTTGACCAAAGGCTTTTGGTTAAAGCAGGTTCCTTGGTTTGATCTTTTGAATTTTAATAATTTAAAGGCATCTTTATTGCCGTCATCCCGTTTAATGACAATTTCCGTCGCACTGGATTTCTCCACAATTCCATCATTTTCAGCAACAATAACCACGCCGGAATCCTTAGCTGCGCGGTACTCCATTCCGGTTCCGATTATTGGGGAGTCGGTTCTCAGTAAGGGTACCGATTGACGTTGCATATTGGATCCCATAAGCGCACGGTTCGCATCGTCATTTTCCAGAAAAGGAATCATGGCTGTTGCCACGGAAACCACCTGTTTAGGCGATACATCCATGTAATCCACCTCGTCACGAGGGACTACATCAATGGCTCCATTATAGGTTCGACAGGTAACCTTGCTGTTTACAAAACGCCCATCCTCATCTAAGGGTTCGTTTGCCTGGGCAATAATCGCCACGTCTTCATCATCCGCGGTTAGATATTGGGTTTTTTCAAGAACAATGGCACTTTCCTTGTCTACAATCCGATAAGGAGATTCCGTAAAACCGTACTCATTGATTCTCGCATAGGAACTCAGGGAGTTGATCAGTCCAATGTTCGGACCCTCCGGTGTCTCAATGGGACACATTCTTCCGTAGTGGGAGTGGTGTACGTCTCGAACCGCAAAACCCGCTCTTTCCCGGGAAAGTCCACCCGGTCCAAGGGCTGATAGTCTTCGTTTATGAGTCAGTTCCGCTAAGGGATTGGTCTGATCCATAAACTGTGAGAGCTGGGAACTTCCGAAGAATTCCTTGATGGATGCTGCAACGGGGCGGATATTAATTAAGGCCTGAGGTGTTACCGTTTCCACATCCTGAATGGTCATCCTTTCCTTTACAACCCGCTCCATTCTTGAAAGACCGATACGGAATTGATTTTGCATCAGCTCTCCGACGGATCGCAGTCTTCGGTTTCCTAAGTGGTCGATGTCATCGGTGTGCCCGATTCCATGGATTAAGTTGAAAACATAATTAATAGAAGCTATGATATCGGAATGAATAATGTTCTTCGGGACCAATTCCCGTCTCCGATCTTTTAGAGCTCCTTTGATTTCTTCTTCAGTTTCACTTGTGTCAAGAATTTCTTTTAATACCGGGTAAAATACTCTTTCCCGAATTTTATATTCCGAGAGATCAAAATCCAGATAGGTTTTCGGATCTACAAAGCCGTTTCCGAGGACCTTTACAATTCGATCTTCTCTGCCGTAAATCTTTGCTTCTTTAATTCCTAGATTTTCAATTTCCAAAGCTTTTTCTTTGGAAATTTTACTGCCTTCTTCAATCAGAATTTCTCCGGTTGATTCATCAACAATATCCGCTGCCGCAATTTGATTTGTAATCCTTCGGGCAATGGAGAGCTTTTTATTAAACTTATATCTTCCGACTTTTGCTAAGTCATATCGCTTCGGGTCGTAGAACAATGAATTCAGAAGAGTTCTGGCACTGTCAATGTTTGGTGGTTCTCCCGGTCTAAGTTTTTTGTAGATTTCCAGTAAGGCTTCTTCTTCATTAGTGGTATTGTCCTTATCTAATGTGTTCAGTAGGTTTTCGTCTTCACCGATCAAGTCTTTTATCTGACTGTCACTGCCATAACCCAGTGCCCTGAGCAGTACGGTTACCGGCTGTTTTCTATTCCGATCGATACGAACACTGATTACTCCATTAGAGTCTGTCTCGTATTCAAGCCATGCCCCTCGATTTGGTATTACGGTAGAAGAAAACAACTCCCTGCCCGTAGTATCCCGTTCCATATTATAGTATACGCCCGGTGAACGAACCAATTGTGTAACAATTACTCTTTCCGCTCCATTGATAACAAAAGTTCCTGTGTCCGTCATCAGTGGGAAATCTCCCATAAAGACCTCTTGCTCTTTTACTTCTCCGGTCTCTTTGTTAATCAAACGGACTTTCACTTTCAGCGGACAAGCATAGTTCACATCTCTTTCTTTTGACTCAGCAACATCATATTTCGGATCTTCATCCAGGGAATAGCCAATGAATTCCAGGATAAGATTCCCCGTATAGTCCTCGATCGGGGAAATATCGTTAAATACTTCTTCCAGACCTTCTTTTAAAAACCATTCATAAGATGATTTTTGCAACTCAATTAAATTCGGTACGTCGAAAACCTCATTAATCTGCGAGTAGGTC
>JBEPWR010000037.1:0-9917 GCA_041642335.1 Eubacteriales bacterium | reverse complement strand
AAAAAGTGTTATAGAAAGATTGGAGGGTATATAAACTGTAGGATATGCTACACTAAAATATGTTTAACTAGGCAACACACATAGATCTGTTATATAGAGATATATACTTAGAAAAAAGAAGGAGGTGTATTTAAGTGAAGAATAAAAAGAGAACCGTACAAAGATTGGAAATGATCCCGAATAAACGAACCTTTGGTCTTATTGTGCTAATGTTAATGGTCATTACCGCCTTTCATTACTTTACTAAGTCCCAAAATTGGCAGTTGCATGATTTTTTTCGAAGACTGTACTATTTTCCCATCATACTAGCTGCTTTTAAGTTTCGACTACGGGGCGCACTGGTGGTATCGGTTCTTACGGTAAGTCTATATGCTCCTCACCTGCTGGTGTATTTTGGCGAGATTAATATGGAACTGCTTAACCAATTTTTAGAGGCTGTGATGTTTATTGTTCTTGGTCTCATTACCGGATATTTGGTGGAAGAGGACTATCAGGCCCGAAAAGATCTGGAGGATCAAATTGTTAAGGTAAGTAATTTGGAAAAATACACGAAAAATCTTTTAAACAGTATTGATAGCGGTGTGATCGCCTTTGAAAAAGACGGAAACTTACAGTCGATGAACCTGGAAGCCCGAAAGATTTTTCGTTCTCCTGAGAACATCCATCGATTTATGAGAAATTATGACATCAAGGATCTGCTAGACCGGGTAATTGAATCAGGAAAGAGCACCTCCAGACAGGAGATAACCTATATTAATGAGAAGCAACAGTATCTTTTTTTAAACCTGACCCTATTCCCTGTAAAGGATGTAACTGAAGAAATCGAGGGCGCGGTACTTATGGTTCAGGATATTACAGTCCTTAAAGAACTGGAAGAGCAGGTTCGGAGAGGGGAGCGCCTTGCCGCGATCGGGGAGTTATCCGCCGGGGTGGCCCATGAAATTCGAAACCCTTTAGGAATTATTAAAACCATTAGCCAGTCTTTGAAAGAAGAGAATCGGGATGAGGAGATGGAAGAGAGTCTGGAGATTGTTGAACAGGAAATCCACCGGGCAAATCGAGTGGTACAGGGGTTGTTGGATTTTGCGAAGCCTGGAAAAATTAAAAAAGAGAGAATATCCTTGAATACCCTGCTTCAGGATTTGGCGTTGATGACCCGAAAACTGGCGGAACAACAAGGAATTCAACTGATCGTGGAGCCTGGGAAGGCCGATTTTATTATTGAAGGGGATCAGGATAAATTAAAACAGGGATTGTTAAATTTGGTACTCAACAGTATACAGGCAATGAATAAAAAAGGAGAAATCAGAATACGGCTAACCGAGAATTCGGAAGAAACAGTGCAGGAAATCAAGTGGGTGCAGATTATAATTGAAGATCAGGGTTCGGGCATTGATGCAAAGAATCTTACACAAATCTATGATCCGTTTTTCACGACTAAGGATCAAGGAACGGGCCTTGGCCTTTCTATTACGCACCGGGTTATTCAAGAACATAAGGGAAGATTAGAAATAATCAGTGAGGTGGAAAAAGGTACCCGTGTTATGATTGAGTTGCCTTATATTTCTAAGGAGGTAGAGGAGAATGCATAAAATATTAATTGTGGATGATGAAAAAAACATGCGTTGGGCCATTAAACGGGCCTTTAAAAATGAGAAGTATCAATTTATTGAGGCGGCAAATGGACAAGAGGGGGTAAGGATTTTTGAAGAACAGGATCCGGATCTTGTGTTGCTGGACTTAAAAATGCCGAAAATGGATGGATTAACTGCGCTGCAAGAGATGAAAGCCTTGGAAAAAAACTCGGACCGGGAGGTCCCTGTAGTCATGATTACCGCTCACGGAACTACGGAGACTGCTGTGGAAGCCATGAAACTTGGAGCACTGGATTATATTTCTAAACCGTTCGATGTGGATGAGCTTCGGGTGATTCTTAGAAAAGCATTAAAATATAAAGGCATGCAGGAAAAACTGAGCTATTTGGAGGAAACCCTCGAGCTCAAACAAGGCAAACCCCTGGTGGGTAAAAGTGAAAAGATGAATAATGTGTTGCAAATGGTTCATCAGGTGGCAAAAACCGACGCAACGGTACTGATCTTTGGAGAAAGCGGCACCGGTAAAGAAATTATTGCAGATACCATCCACAGAAACAGCAACCGTAGCGATGGTCCTTATATTAAAGTAAACTGCGGCGCGATTCCGGAAAACTTATTGGAGAGTGAACTTTTCGGATATGAAAAAGGAGCCTTTACCGGTGCGAGCAAAAGGAAAATCGGAAAATTTCAGCGAGCAGAAGGAGGCTCTATTTTTCTCGATGAAATCGGAGAACTCAGCCTCAGTATGCAGGTAAAGATTTTACGGGTGCTTCAGGAACGGGAAATTGAGTTAGTAGGAGGGACCGAGACACATAATGTGGATCTTCGAATTATTGCAGCAACCAATCAAAACCTTTATGAAAAAGTACAGAAACAGGAGTTTCGAGAGGATTTATATTACCGTTTAAATGTTTTTCCCATAGAGTTACCGGCACTTAGAGATCGAAAAGAGGACATCCCTTTATTGGTTAAGCACTTTTTTCGAAAGTACCTGAAAGATTTGGGGAGAAAAGATATGGAAGTGACAGCGGAAGCTTTGGAGGCCCTTAAATCCTATTCCTGGCCGGGAAACGTCAGGGAGCTGGAAAATATTGTGGAAAGAACACTGATTGTCAATCCTGTAAGTCCGATAAAAAAAGAGGATCTACCCCTGGATCTACAAAGAAATCAAGGAGACTCTTCCCGGGGAAAAAGCACTTTTCGACTGCCCGAAGAAGGCATCAATTTGGAAATGTTGGAAAAAGATCTTATTACCCAGGCGCTGAATCGGACGAATCACAATCAGACCAAAGCGGCAAAACTCTTAGGAATCAGTCGTCATACTTTATTGTATCGGATGGAAAAATATCATTTGAGAAATAAAACCTGACAGAACGCTTTAAATATATTCAAAAAAATCTTATAATAAAGAAAGACCTAATAACAATTCGTAGTAATGTGACGAATGAACATTGAAACACATAGAGAGGGAGGGTTTGAATGATCAGTGTAGACTTGAACAGCGATGTGGGGGAAAGCTATGGCGTTTATTCTTTGGGAATGGACGAGAAGGTCTTGCAGTATGTTAGCTCTGTGAATATTGCCTGTGGCTGGCATGCAGGTGATCCGATGGTGATGGAAAGAACCGTAAAGGGAGCAGTAAAAAAGGGAGTAAATATCGGGGCTCACCCGGGGCTTCCGGATCTCGTAGGCTTTGGGCGACGGGTGATGCAAATTGACCCGGAGGAAGCGAAAAATTATGTGATGTATCAGATCGGAGCATTATCGGCTTTTACAGAAGCTACGGGCGTACCGCTACAGCATGTGAAACCCCATGGAGCCTTATACAATATGGCAGCAAAAGACCCTGAACTAGCTTTCGCTATTGCAAAAGCTGTAAAAAATGTGAATCGGAATTTGGTGCTGGTGGCACTTGCGGGTAGTTATCTTGTAGAAGCGGGAGAAGAGGTAGGGCTAAAGGTAGCCAGTGAGGTTTTTGCAGACCGAGCTTATCAGAAAGGTGGAAGCCTTGTACCGAGAAATGAGCCCGGATCAATGATTGTGGACGAAACGATGGCTGTTGCAAGGGTTATTAGAATGGTCAAGGAAAGGAAAGTTCAGGCCTTAACCGGGGAAGACCTTTCAATACAAGCAGACACCATCTGTGTTCATGGTGATAATCCGAAGGCACTGGATTTTTTACGAAAAATTCGAAAAGCTCTGAAGAAGGAGGAAATTGAAATTGCACCGATGCTGGGTAAATTGTAAGGAGAGCTACATACTAATAGGATGACAGTAGGAGGAGCTGAAATGGTTCAAAACATTCGGTATAAAAGCGCGGGTGATCGGGCGATCGTCGTGGAATACGGGAACGAAATTTCCGAGACGGTAAATAAAAAAGTGCGGGCATTGTCTTATCTTCTGGATCGGGAACCATTGGAGGCTGTCATTGAAGTGGTGCCGACCTATCGCTCATTGATGGTACATTATGATCCTTTAATCTCAGATGAAAATTCGATGATTCAAATGCTGCAGGAAAAAGAACGAAGGCTTGGCAATCTTGAGCTGCCGCCGCCGATAGTTACAGAGATTCCGACCCTATACGGTTCTGAATATGGGCCGGATCTGGAAAAGGTGGCGAAGCACTGCGGTCTATCCAAGGAAGAGGTAATTGCCATTCACTCGTCAACAGAATACTTAATATATATGATCGGATTTACCCCGGGTTTTCCGTATTTAGGCGGAATGGATCCGAGGATTGCCACACCGCGTCTGGAAAATCCACGAACAAAAATCTCTAAAGGTTCCGTTGGGATTGCGGATACTCAAACAGGAATTTACTCTGTTGACAGCCCCGGTGGATGGAAACTTATCGGGTGGACGCCGGTTCCTTTATTTGACCCGGAAGCAAGCCATCCTTTTTTATTAAATGCGGGAGATTATGTAAAATTTCGAGCTATAGAAGAATTGGAGTACCATAGAATCAAAGAGAAAATGGCTGAAGGGAAGTATAACTGCAGGACTTATCCAAAGAAGCAGTAAGTAAGAAAATAGGTACCGGAATATTGGTATGGCAAAAGCCATAGGAAAGGATCGTTAATATGGGCGACTTGAAGATCTTAAAAGGCGGAATACTTACCACGGTTCAAGATGGCGGGCGGGTAGGTTATCAAAAGTACGGGGTGCCGGTATCCGGAGTGATGGATTTTTATGCTTATCGTATCGGTAATATGCTGGTGGGGAATTCTGGGAGTGAGGCGGTTTTGGAAGTTACTTTGCCGGGATTTTCTATGGAATTTCTCACAGAGTCCCGAATTGCCGTAACCGGTGGAGATTTATGTCCGAAATTAAGCGGTAGACCTTTGCTAATGTGGGAAAGTAAGATTGTAGTACCTGGTGATAAGCTGGTGTTTACCGGGTTAAAATCCGGTTGCCGAAGTTATATTGCCTTGGCCGGGGGAATAGAGACACCTAAGGTTATGAACAGCCGATCCACTTATGTTCGCGGGAAGCTCGGTGGATATAAAGGAAGGGCCCTTCAAGAAGGGGATCTATTAAACCTTGGCAGCCCCGAAACAAGCATCAATAAAGTACAGGAGCGGTCATTTGCATCCCGGGCTTTGGAGTATTATGAAACCATTACTATCAGAACTGTGCCGGGACCTCAGGAAGAGGCTTTTACAAATGAAGGAATTGAGCAGTTCTACCAAAGTGTTTATAAAGTGAGTAATGATAGTGACCGTATGGGTTATCGCCTGGAAGGACCGATCGTCGAGCACCGGGATAAACCCGAAATCATATCCGACGGAATTGCCATGGGGGCTTTGCAAATTCCAGGGCATGGAAGACCGATCGTGATGATGGCAGACCGGCAAACCGCTGGCGGTTATCCTAAAATCGGGAATGTAATTACTGCAGATTTGCCCAAAATTGCACAGGCAAAGCCCGGGGATCAAATTCGGTTTCAAAAGGTCACAATGAAGGAGGCTCAAAAGGCTTATCGAGCGATGCAGACGGAACTGGAGGAGATGCAAAGAACACTGATAAAACCTATTGAGGAGCCGCAACGGGATCAGCAAAAATTTATTGTGCGTGTAAATGGTCGGGAGTACACCGTAGTAGTTGAAAGAAGAGATACAAGGTAGGCTTATATGGAGAAAGAAAATTTACTTAGAAATTTTTAATAAAGGAAAGGGATACTTCCTCGTAGTGTCGAATAAGTAATAATATACAGCGCAAGAAAATCTTAAGGAATTAAGGGAGGCGCCTATGAATTTATTAAAAGAAATCGAAAACTACGAGCCATATAATGAACAGGAAGCACGGGATAAAAATGTGATGTTGGGTTTTTTAAAGTCCCAGGATAATGTATTGACCAGGGAAAATGAAATTGCACACTTTACCGCTTCTGCATGGGTACTCAATGAGCAATGGAATAAGGTATTGATGATTTACCATAATATTTACGACTCCTGGTCCTGGACCGGTGGGCATGCTGATGGAGAAGAAGATTTATTGTCTGTAGCGATCAAAGAAGTTAAAGAGGAGACCGGGATCGGGAAGGTACGAGCGATCCATAAAAGTATCTTTTCTCTGGAGATTTTAACCGTAGAGGGGCATATAAAAAATGAGAAGTATGTACCTTCGCATCTTCATATTAATTGTACGTATTTGTTGGAGGCCAGTGATGAAGAGGATTTAGCAATTAACATCGAGGAAAACCAAGGGGTTCGCTGGATGGATATTGAGAAATGTGTTAATGTATCCAAGGAGCCTTCGATGAAAAAAATCTATCAAAAACTGAACGAAAAACTTCAAGCTTATAGAAAGTATCATAAGAATAATAAAGATAAAATATTAAAAGGAACTTAGAGAATATCTCTGAGTTCCTTTTTCAGATTATATTTGATACTCCATTTAATCTGTAAGCATTACGGTAGCATGTCCATCTAAGACAACTTTATCATTTTGATTTTTGCAGTGGGTGTCTAAAATCAGAATGTTCTTCTCTAAAGTGATTTTGCTAACGGTAACTACCGTGGTAATAGTGTCTCCGATATATACCGGTTTTTTAAAATTCAAACTTTGATTTAAGTAAATGGTTCCGTAACCAGGCAACTGCGTACCGATAACTTTTGAAATCAGTCCGGCAGACAACATACCATGAGCGATGCGTTTTTTAAACATTGATCCTTTGGCATATTCTTCATCCAGATGTACGGGATTATTATCACCGGTAACGTTTGCAAAGGTTTTAATATCCTCTTCGCTAATCGTTTTTTGATCAAAAGCTTCGTCTCCGACGCGTATTCCCTTGAGTGTTTCTTTTTCCATTATAAAACCTCCCATTTATTATTGTTAAATACTTAACGTTATAAAAATATCATACACTTAATTCCAACAAATAGCAAGGAGTTCTGTGAAACTTTTAAGGAAATTCACGCGTGAAGAACTCGTTCATAAACAATAAAAATCTTTATAACGAGTCCTCGATTTTATGAAATATTGCTTGTTGTTTTCTGAAACTGGCGTAATATTTAAAACCTAATTGATGTAACAGTGCTAGAGCTTCTGGGAAATGGGCCCCGGTTCCATTTGCGGTATGGGAATCTGAGCCTAAAGTAATGATTTCTCCACCCAAATCCTTATAATCTTTTAGAATTTCTATTGAAGGATGAAAAGCTTCAAGTCCGTATCGAATCCCTGAAGTATTCAACTCAATTCCTTTGCCTTTATCTATAAGTATGCGCATAATTTCTCGAAGGATTTCCCGATAGGATGAGAAGGACAGAGACTTCGGATAGTTTCCATAGCGCTTAATCACATCAATATGTCCAAGGGCTTGAAAATCATCGTATCGGATGATGCATTCTTTCAGACTTGAAAAATAATCAAAATAGGCCATGATTTGATCCCGACTATCAAAAAAGCTTCCTGAAAAGAGATCCTGGCGGTCTACACTGTGAATTGAAGCAAGAATATAGTCGAAGGGCTCACCTTGAAGAAGATCTTCATAGCGATTTAATACATGGGGCTGAAGACCAAGTTCAATTCCGGCACAGATATCGATTTGCCCTTGGTACTGATTCTGTAGCTTATGAATGGTTGAGAAGTACTCTTTTATATCAAAGGTTAAATCATGGTCCTTACCGTCGAAGTCCAAATCAAAGTGATCGGTAAAACAAAGGGATTTTAATCCTTTTTGAATGCTTTCATCCAGGATTCTGATCATAGGGGCTTCGGAATCCGGGGAAAAAAGCGAATGTACATGACTATCAAACATATTATTCCTCCTTTTCTTTTGCAGCATTAGTATATCAAAAAAATGAAAGAAAAAAAACTTTTAAAATTGACTGTTTATTATATAGGGTTGATAAAATGAATAAAAAGTTGAATAATAAAAGAAAAATTGCAATTTTGCAAGTCGAACAAAAGAAATTGCAAATACTAATTTTACATATTTATTAACGAACTCATGAAATACAGATGGAGTTTAGTGATTGCAGTCGATATAAAAAATAATCAAAAAATGTTTAGAGCGGAGAGTCGGTGGGTAATTATAGTTATAAGAAATTAATATCTCAAAAAAATCATTTGACAAACAAATGCATGGTTGTTATAATAAACTTACAGTGAAAATAAAAAGGAGTGATCGTATGAGAAAAGAACAAAGACATTTACCAAAGGTGGAAGAACGAAAAGACTGTGGAGCGATTACCTGTATCCATTGTGTAGCAAACTCTTGTACTTTAGAAGAGTGTGACATGTTTGAAAAGAAACTGCGACAGGAGAATTAATCCTTAAAAACGTAAAAAATGATCAAACATTATAAAAAAAAGGATCCGATTAATCGGATCCTTTTTTTATGATTTTTGATCGAGAATGCAATATAATTCTAAATCCTTGCAAGTGAGAAGTTTTAGTAGTTTATCTAAGGATTAGTCCTGGCGAAGATCCTTGTACTGAAGTTCATATAAATTGTAATATAAGCCTTTTCTCTTTAGCAGTTCATTATGGTTCCCGATTTCCCGAATCTGTCCTTTGTGAAGAACAATGATCTTATCGCAGCTTTGGATTGTGGACAGACGATGGGCGATGGCGATGGTGGTCTTGCCCTTGATGATTTTCTGCATCGCATCCTGAACCAGTTCTTCCGTTTCCGTGTCAATATTCGAAGTGGCTTCATCGAGTACCAGCACCGCCGGATTAAAGGCTAAAGCTCTTGCAAAGGCCAGCAATTGCTTTTGGCCTGAAGAAAGGGTCGAACCTCTTTCCATTACCGGCTCATCATAGCCTTTGGGCAGCTTTTCAATAAAGCGGTGAAGGTTTACATACTTGGCAATTTCTTCGACCTTCTCTCGCGAAATATTCGGATGGTCCAAGGAAATATTACCTTTGATATCACCGGCAAACATAAATACATCCTGAAGAACAATTCCGATATTTTCCCGAAGATCGGTAATGGAAAGATCCTGGATATTTATACCGTCGATTAGGATTTCTCCCTTCTGTATATCATAGAAACGACCCATCAGGTTAATAATCGAAGATTTTCCTGCTCCGGTGGCGCCTACGAAGGCAATGGACTCTCCCGGTCTAATTTTAAAATTTACGTCCTTTAATACCCAATCTTCATCGTTGTAGGCGAACCAAACATTTTTAAATTCAATCTCTCCTGTGAAAACCTTTAGGGGTTTCGGATTTTCCGGGTTTTTAATTGTGGACTCAGTATCAAGAAGCTTAAAAATCCGCTCGGAAGATGCCATTGAGGATTGTAAAACGTTGTATTTTTCCGTCAAGTTATTGATCGGTTGGAAAAACTGTTTAATGTAATTGATAAAGGCAAAGAGTACACCAAACTGAATGTTTCCCTGTACTACCTGTCCACCACCATACCAAATGATAATGGCAAAGCCTAAAGATCGGATAATCTCCATGGAGGGTCGATAAACCGCAAAAATAAAAACTTCCCGTTTATTGGCAGCTAAGAGCTCTTCGTTGATCTTATTAAACTTATTAAACTGCTGTACTTCTCGTTTAAAGGTATGAATTGTTCGCATGCCGGTGAAATTCTCACTTAAAGAGGAATTGATCCTGGCTAGCTTCAGTCGGACCTGCCGGTATGCATCCCGTACTTTTAAGCGAAAAAGATATGAAGAAAGTAGTAGTACCGGCAGAACCAGAAACGTTAAGAGAGCCAGTCGGAAACTCATGGTAAGCATCACAATAACGACTCCCAATAAGATAAAGATGTCTTTGAAAAAACTGACAAGCACCTCGGTATACATTTGATGAAGGGTCTCAGTATCATTCGTAAGGCGTGTGACTAACCGACCAGATCGG
>JBEPWR010000036.1:0-9921 GCA_041642335.1 Eubacteriales bacterium | reverse complement strand
GATAATTCTAATTATAAAAAATAAATTTTTTTGAAACGGAGGATTTTTTATGGATAACTTACCTCAAATATGGCAAAAAGCGCTGGACAATATCAAAAACCGTCCGGAAATTACTGAGGTTAGCTTTGAAACCTGGCTTAAAACCATTAAACCGATCTCACTGCACAATGGTGTACTGGTTTTCGGGGTGTACGACACCTTTACCAAAGGAATTTTAAAAAAACATTATCGCAGCTTTATTCAAAACATTATTAAGGAAATTACCGGTGAGGAGTATGAAATTGACTTTGTCATTCCTTCGGAGGAGGATATCAATCCGAAAAATCATAAAAACACCAAGGAAGATCCGGAACAAAAGGCTGCGGAAAATGCACTGGAAAATTCGATGAATCTGATTAAAGCCCAGGGCCTTAATCCCAAATATACTTTCGATACCTTTGTGATCGGACACAGTAATCGTTTTGCTCATGCCGCCTCCGTTGCCGTTGCTGAAACTCCGGCAAAAGCCTACAATCCGCTGTTCATCTATGGTGGCGTAGGTCTTGGGAAGACCCACCTGATGCATGCCATCGGTCAGCATATTTCCCAGGTGGACCCGGAAAAACAGATCGTCTATATTTCTTCCGAGACCTTTACCAATGAACTGATTAATTCCATTAAAGATGATAAGAACGTGGAATTTCGTAACAAGTACCGAAACATTGATATTTTGTTAATTGATGATATCCAGTTTATTGCGGGCAAGGAACGTACCCAGGAAGAATTTTTCCATACCTTTAATGCCCTCTATAATTCCAATAAGCAGATTATCTTATCCAGTGACCGACCGCCTAAGGAAATTCCCACCTTGGAGGATCGGCTGCGCTCCCGTTTTGAATGGGGACTGATTGCGGATATTCAGGCACCGGATTATGAAACCCGAATTGCCATTCTTCGAAAGAAAGCCCAGATTGAAGAAATTGAAGTACCCGATGACGTGATGCTTTTTATTGCAAAAAAAATCAAATCCAATATCCGGGAGCTGGAAGGGGCCTTAATTCGAATATTAGCCTATTCATCCCTAACCAATAGTCCCATTAATATTGAGCTTGCCAGTGAAGCCTTAAAGGAGATTTTTTCTTCCAAGCCTAGGGAGCTGAATATTGACTATATAAAAGAAGTGGTCGCCAATAAGTTTAATATTAAAATTGAAGATTTAACCTCGAAAAAAAGAACCCGGATTATTGCTTATCCCCGGCAGATTGCCATGTATTTATCAAGGGATTTGACGGATCTTTCCTTACCGAAGATTGGCAATGAGTTCGGAGGACGGGACCATACAACGGTTATGCATGCCTGTGATAAGGTTTCCACCGATATCAAAAATGATCCTACCCTGAAAGATAAAATTGATTCCATCGTCAATGAACTAAAAACCGATTAATTTCCACATCTTTCTGTTAGTTATATGTTATTATATTGTTAATAAGTTTTACGGCTTTTTCGACCTCTGGATATGTGTATAACTTCAAAAAGATATACCCCGCTTTATGAACATGTGGATATCTTTAAAATAATAGGGTTCACGGGCTTATCCACAAACCCACAGGCCCTATTACTATTACTACTACATTTTATTCTTTTATTTAGGTTAAAAATACAATTTCAAAGGAGGCTTTTATCCACACATGCATATTATCTGTGATCAAAAAAAACTGATGAAAAGTATCACGACGGTTCTAAAAGGAATTTCAAGTAAAAGTACCATGCCGGTACTGGAAGGGATCTATATAGAGGCGAAAGGAAACGAAGTGAAGTTTATCGCCACGGATTTGGAGTTAGGCATTGAGACAACCGTGGAAACCCAGGTGATCGAAGAAGGGGTAATGGTTCTAAATGCCCGATTATTAAGTGAGATTGCCCGGAAGCTTCCCCATTCTCAAGTGGAAATGAGAATCAAGGAAGACGGAAAAGTCTTTATCAAATGCGAACAGTCGGAGTTCGACCTGGTCAGTTATGAAACCGAGGAATATCCGGAACTGCCCCAGGTGGAAAAGGATCACATTGCCAGAATCCCCCGGGGACTCTTAAAAAATATGATTGAACAGACCACCTTTGCCGTAAGCCAGGACGAGTCCCGGCTGATTTTAACCGGAGGACTTCTGGAAATTGAAGGGGATACCCTCAGCATGGTAGCCCTGGACGGTTATCGATTAGCTCTTCGAAAGGGAGAAATCAACGGCAGCATGAATCATAAAGTGGTCATTCCGGGAAAAACCCTGAATGAAGTGGGAAGAATCATCGATGAAGACCTGGATGAGGAACTGCAGATTCTCTTTACCGACAGTCATATTCTTTTTGATCTGGGAAAGACCAAGGTAATCTCCCGCCTCCTTGAAGGGCAGTTTATCGATTATAAACAGATTCTCCCCGATGAACACCGGCTATCCGTCGAGGTTTCCCGACAAAGCCTACTGCAAAGTATTGAACGGGCATCCTTACTGGCAAAAGAGGGAAATAACCGTCTGGTCAAATTTAAAATTGAAGATCATCAGCTGCATATCAGTTCCAATTCCGAGCATGGCCAGGTTCATGAGCAGATCGGCATTGATCAGCAGGGAGACGACCTGGAGATTGCCTTTAATGCAAAGTACCTAATTGATGCCTTAAAGGTGATTGAAGAGGACGACGTCAAATTCCTCTTTACCTCCAATGTCAGTCCCGGTATTATAACCGCTACGGAAAATGATCATTATACCTACTTAGTATTACCCGTAAGACTCTCGAATAACTAAGCATCCATAAACCCAGCTTAAGCTGGGTTTATAAATTGTTACATAGTTGATGACATACTTGATTGGAGGAATGAAGATGAAAATTGAAATCAGCACGGAATATATTAAATTGGATCAGCTCTTAAAGCTTGCGGCAGTGGCTTCCACCGGTGGCGAGGCAAAAGCCATGATTCAGGAGGGACTGGTCCGCTTAAACGGCGAAGTGGTAAGGCAAAGAGGAAAAAAAATCTATCCCGGAGATCAGCTAAAGGTTGTAGAAGAAGTCATTGAGGTAGTCGCCTCGTAAAATATTTCCCGGGGGGAAAGTTTGATATGCATATAGAAAAAATTCATTTACGAAACTATCGGAATTATGAAACCCTGACCCTGGATTTCTCCCCGAAAATGAACGTATTCATTGGAGAAAATGCCCAAGGGAAGACGAATTTACTGGAATCCATCTATTTTATGGCCATCGGAAAATCTTTTCGAACAGCGAAAGATTCCGATTTAATTGAAATTGAACAAGAGGGAGCCTACGTAAAACTGCTGTTGAATAAAAATAAGGGTCAGAAAAAACGCATTGAAATCGGCCTGGACCGGTTAAAAAATAAAAAGTGTAAGATTAACGGCGTTCCCTTGGACCGCATATCCGATTTACTCGGTACGCTGAATGTGGTGATTTTTTCTCCCGAGGACCTGCAGATCATCAAACAGGGACCCAGTCAACGGCGGGATTTCATCGATGGGGATTTGTCTCAGATCACCCCGAGGTATCACCATCTATTGGGACAGTATCAAAAAATTTTGAAACAGCGAAACCAGGCCCTGAAAATGAAACAGTTTAAAAAGGTGGATCTTGATCCCTGGAATGCCCAGCTGGTCCAATATGGGACCGAAATTATCCTATATCGAAAGGAATTTATCAAAGGACTTTCCATACTCACCCGACTGATGCATCGAAAAATAACGAGGGAGAAGGAAAATCTTAAACTGATTTATGAAAGCAGTCTTTCCCTAAAAAAAGAAGAAGAGCCGAAAAGCCTGAAAAAACATTTTTTAGAAAGCTTAGAGGCCTTGGAAGACGAAGAGGTCAAAAGAGGGATTACGCTGTTGGGCCCCCACCGGGATGATCTGGAGTTTGAGATCAACGGGAAAAACGTTAAAAAATTCGGTTCCCAGGGACAACAGCGAACCACGGTACTGTCCCTGAAAATGGCGGAACTGGAACTGATGAAAAAAGAGACCGGCGAATATCCCGTGCTGCTGCTGGATGATGTGATGAGTGAACTCGATGAACACCGGCAACAGGATCTGCTGCAAAGCTTAAAAAACATTCAAACCTTTATTACCAGCACTTCCATGGAATCCATGGAGCATCGGGAGGATATGAACCTTTATGAAGTAGAGGGAGGAAAAATAAAAATCCTTCAAAAATCTGTTTCATAGTTTATTAAGAAAGGTTATAATAGTAAGATAGGGGGAAAACCTGTGTATATACATCTTGGAGGAAATGTTCTGGTATCCAGTCAAGATTTATTATATATTTTTGATGTAAAGACCTTTCATCAATCGAAGGTGAACCGGAAACTTCTCGAGAAAATGGAAAAAGCGGGAAGGGTGGTTACCCTGAAAAAAGGAATAAGTCGATCGGTGATCTTTATTCAACGAAAAAATCAGCCGGTAAAAATATATTACTCACCTATTACGCCCTTCACATTGCTGAGGCGTACAAATCAAGACTAATGGGTGGGTTTTTGGTGTCAATAGGAGGTAAGAAAATGGAAAAAGAACGGCAATATAATGCGGAACAGATTCAAGTATTGGAAGGATTGGACCCCGTACGGAAAAGACCGGGTATGTATATCGGGAGCACGGGAGAGCGGGGACTGCATCAACTGGTTTATGAAGTGGTGGATAACAGCATTGATGAAGCCTTGGCCGGTTACTGTAAAAATATAAGTGTACGCATTGAAAAGGATAACAGCGTAGTGGTGGAGGATGACGGTCGGGGAATCCCGGTGGATATGCATCCGAAGACGAAAAAATCCACCCTGGAAACCGTTATGACCGTACTGCATGCCGGTGGAAAATTTGGCGGAGAAGGATACAAAGTATCCGGAGGCCTACACGGGGTAGGAATTTCCGTTGTAAATGCCCTCTCGGAATACGTAAAAGCGGAAGTTTATACCGGCGGGAAAAAGTATGTCCAGGAATATGTTCGTGGCGTACCCAAATCCGATATCCGGGAAATCGGCGATACCGATAAAAACGGAACCCGAATTACCTTTAAGCCGGATCCGGAAATTTTTGAAGAAATCGATTTTCAGTATGATACCATCGAACACCGTTTGCGGGAGCTGGCTTTCCTGAATAAGGGGATTAGAATCAACTTCCGGGATGAACGCTCGGAAGAGGAGAATCATTTTTACTATGAAGGGGGCATCAAGGAATTTATTGTCCATCTCAACAAAAATCGGGAACATATTCATAGTGAAGTGATTTACTTGGAAAAAGAAAAAGACGACATTTCCTTGGAAGTGGCGCTGCAGTATACCACGACCTATACCGAGAGTATTTTCACCTATGCCAATAATATCAATACCCATGAAGGTGGAACCCATCTTTCCGGTTTTAAAACCGCCCTGACCCGTAGTATTAATGACTACGTGAAAAAGCACGGAATCATCAAAGAAAAAGAAGGCTCCCTGCAGGGTGAGGATATTAGAGAAGGCCTGACGGCCATTATCTCTGTAAAAATTATGGAACCCCAATTTGAAGGACAAACCAAAACCAAACTTGGAAACAGTGAGGTCCGGGGAGCCGTGGATACCTTAACCGCCGAGTACATCAATGCCTTCCTGGAAGAAAATCCGAAAGAGGCCAAGCAGATTATTGAAAAATCCTTACGGGCCAAAAACGCCCGGGAAGCGGCAAAAAAAGCCCGGGAACTTACCCGAAGAAAAAGTGTACTGGAAAGTACCGCACTTCCCGGGAAACTTGCGGACTGTGCAGAAAAGGATCCGTCGCTGTCGGAAATTTACCTTGTGGAGGGGGACTCTGCAGGGGGTAGTGCAAAACAGGGACGGGATCGTAAAACCCAGGCCATCTTACCGTTGCGGGGAAAAATTCTCAATGTGGAAAAGGCCAGACTGGATAAGATTTTGAATTTTAATGAGATCAAATCCATGATTACCGCCTTTGGTACCGGCATCGGCAATGAATTTGATATTGAACGGGCCCGGTATCATAAAATCGTGATTATGACCGATGCGGATGTGGACGGGGCTCATATCAGAACCCTGCTCTTAACCTTCTTTTATCGATATATGCGGCCCTTAGTGGATCATGGATACATTTATGTGGCCCAGCCGCCCCTGTATAAGATCAAAAAAGGAAAAAAAGTGATCTACGCCTATACGGAAAAAGAAATGCGCGGGATTGTGGATGAGCTTGGAGATAAGGTGGAGCTCCAACGATATAAGGGTCTTGGAGAGATGAATCCCGATCAGCTGTGGGACACCACAATGGATCCGGAAAATCGAATCCTCCTGCAGGTGGATGTGGAGGACGCCACCATGGCCGATGAAATCTTTACCACCCTGATGGGGGATAAGGTGGAGCCAAGAAGAGCCTTTATCGAGCGAAATGCGAAATATGTACGGAATCTGGATGTATAATTCTATAAATGAGGGAACGATGAAGTAGAAATCGGCAAGGAGTGAATTAGATGAAAGAGGAAAAGGGAAACGTACTTCCCATAGGAATTGAAGGGGAAATGAAAAAGTCCTATATGGACTATGCCATGAGTGTTATTGTGGGAAGAGCACTGCCTCGTGTAGAAGACGGACTAAAACCCGTACATCGAAGAATTTTATTTGCCATGAAAGAACTGGGATTTACCCCGGATAAAGCTTACCGGAAATCCGCCCGAATTGTCGGGGATGTCCTGGGTAAGTACCATCCCCACGGCGATACGGCAGTATACGATGCCATGGTAAGAATGTCTCAGGAATTTTCAACGCGATATGAACTGATCGACGGACACGGAAACTTTGGTTCCATTGATGGGGACAGTGCCGCAGCCATGCGTTATACGGAGGCGAAACTTACCAAGCTGTCCTTGGAGATGACCCGGGATATAGATAAGGAAACCGTAACCTTCAGCAACAACTTTGACGATACCTTAAAAGAGCCGGATGTGCTTCCCAGCCGTTATCCAAACCTGTTGGTAAACGGGTCGAACGGAATTGCTGTAGGAATGGCAACCTCCATTCCGCCCCATAACCTGGAGGAAGTCATTACCGGAGTTATTGATTATATTGACAATCCGGAAATTACCCTGGAAGAATTAATGGAATCCATACAGGGTCCGGATTTCCCTACGGGTTCAACCATTATGGGAAAAGAAAGCATTAAGGAAGCCTATCGCACCGGCCGGGGCCGGGTGGTGGTTCGGGCAAAATCCGAAATTGAGGAAATGCCCAACAGCAAAAGCCGAATTATTGTTACGGAAATCCCCTACCAGGTAAACAAAGCCAAAATGATTGAGCGAATAGCGGACCTGGTAAAGCTTAAGAAAATTGAAGGCATTTCCGATCTACGGGATGAAAGTAACCGGGAAGGGATTCGTGTGGTGATTGAGTTAAAAAGAGATGTCAATCCCAACGTGGTACTGAATAAAATCTATAAACATACCCAGATGCAGGATACCTTCAGTATTATTATGATCGCGCTGGTGGACGGGCAGCCGAAACTCTTAAATCTGCAAAGCATGATTCATCATTACGTCAACCATCAAAAGACCATTATTCGAAAAAGAACGGAATATGATCTTCGTAAAGCCGAAGCGAGAGCCCACATTTTAGAGGGTCTGAAAATTGCCCTGGATCATTTGGATGAAGTGATCAAACTCATCCGGGGCTCGGAAAGTCCCCAACAGGCGAAGGAAGGACTGATGGCCCAGTTCGAACTCTCGGAAAAACAGTCCACTGCAATTTTGGAGATGCGACTGCAAAAGTTAACCGGTCTGGAACGGGATAAGGTAGAGCGGGAATACAATGAAATTATGGCCTTAATCGAGGAACTGCGGGCCATACTCTCCAGCGAACAGCGGATATTGGAAATCATTAAAGAGGAGCTCCTAGAGATTAAGGATCAGTTCGGAGACCCCAGAAGAACCGATATTGTTGCGGATCCCACAGAGTTTAAAATGGAAGATATGATCGAAAAGGAAGATGTGGTCATTACCCTGACCCATTTCGGCTATATTAAAAGACTTCCGGTGGATACCTACAAAAGCCAGAAACGGGGAGGAAAGGGGATTTCCGCCCTAACCACCCGGGAAGAGGACTTTGTGGAGCGGATGATTGTCACCTCCAGCCATGATTACTTATATGTCTTTACCAATAAAGGAAAAGTCTATCAGATCAATGTGTATGAAATCCCGGAAGCCAAAAGACAGGCCAAGGGAACCGCCATTATTAATCTACTGCAAATTGATCCCACGGAGAAAATTGCAGCGGTCATTCCCATGAAGCGGGAGAATGATTTTGAGCATTTATTTATGGCGACCAAAAATGGCTTGATCAAAAAAACCAAATTAAGTCATTTTAAAAACTCCAGAAAATCCGGTCTTACCGCCATCAAGTTTAAGGAAGACGATGAACTGATCAGCGTACGTTCCGGTAACAATGAAGATGAGATTATGCTGATTACCGCAAAAGGAAAGTCTATACGTTTCAAGGAAGCGGATATCCGGCAGGTGGGAAGAACGGCCATGGGCGTTCGGGGAATTCGATTAACCAAAGAGGATGCCGTCGTTTCCATGCAGATTTTAAAAGAAGATAAAACCCTCTTGCTGGTCAGTGAAAACGGCTATGGAAAAAGAACCGAACTTTCCGAATACCGGATACAGACCCGGGGCGGAAAAGGAATTAAAACCTACAGAATTACGGAAAAAACCGGAAATGTGGTAGGCGCACGGCTCGTGAAAGAGGACGAAGAAGCCCTGGTCATTACCAATGACGGTACCATGATTCGTTTTAATATCAAGGAAGTTTCCAAAACCGGTAGAGATACCAGTGGGGTACGGTTAATCCGTACCGATGAAAACAACCATATAGTTTCCTTGGCCATTATGCCCAAGGAAGAAGAACCGGAAGACGATATGGAATAAAATCTAAAAAATTCAGCGTCCTCCTTTGCCTAGGCAAAGGAGGACTTTGTGAAAAAACCTGGAATTTATCAGATTTACCTTTTCAATGGAGGGTTTTTATAGTAAAGTATAATATATACATTCAAAATGGGGGAGATATCATGTCACTAAAGATAAGAAAAAACTTTGATGAAGAAGCCGGGATATGGAAAATGGAACTGGACGGAGAAATTGATATTTATACGGCTGCGGAATTGAAAAGCGTTTTTCAGGAAATGTTTGAAAAGCATAAGGAACCGGTGGAAATTAATCTGGAGAACCTGGAATATATCGATAGTACCGGCCTCGGCGTATTGATCGGCGCACTAAAAAGACTGAAAGAAGTGGATAAGCAGATTACCCTGTTTCACGTGAAACCGAATATTGCCAAACTATTGAATATCACAGGTCTGAATAAAATTTTCGTTATTAAGGAGTGAATAGAGGATTATGGATCAAATGGAAGCCAAGGAAGTAAAAGAAGTAAAAGAAGCCGTTGAACATCATGGAGAGGAAATCAAATTATCCATTCCCAATAAAGCAGAATTTGTCAGCGTGGTTCGTCTTACGCTGGTGGCTATTGCCAATCGGGTAGGATTTAATATTGAAGAAATCGAGGATATGAAAGTGGCCATTGCAGAGGCTTGCACCAATGCCATAACCCATGGAAAAAAAACCCCTGCGGAAAGCATTGATATTCGTTTCACCCTAAAAGAGCAGAGTTTGGAAATTGAGGTAAAAGACACTGGAAAGGGCTGCGAGGTTGAAAAAATCAAGGATCCGAAGATCGAGGAGTTAAATGAAAACGGATTGGGAATTTTTATTATCCGATCCCTGATGGACGATGTAATGATTCATTCTGAACCTGATCAAGGTATGACGATTACAATGACGAAAATGATAGGGTGATGAATTATGAAAAAAAATCCGAAGAACCATAAGGATTCTGTTGATGAATTTGAAAATACTCCG
>JBEPWR010000035.1:0-9961 GCA_041642335.1 Eubacteriales bacterium | reverse complement strand
ATATATTATGTTCTCGAAGAGGGGTTATTTTCTTATACTGTGGAGGAAGACACAGAAAAGCTGATCATCCCATCTAAAGATCTGCCGGGAATTCCCAGGGAAGAGAAGGACGGGCCGGGAAGAAAAGTTCTTTATGACACACACCGGGGTGAAGAGGCCACCAATATCTACTACTCTCATGATGAAAAAATAATGAAAATTACCTTAGGAGATGAAGCGGAAGTAGAAATCTTTTATGAAGGCATTGAGGGAGAAGAGTTAGAGAAAATAACGGTTCTTCAGGAGGATCATTTGCTCTTATCATATGAATCCGGGATTTTCGAAAAAACAGAAATATTGTTATTTGACGGAGAAAAAATAGAAATTGAGAAAGAACGAGGTTCTTCCCGGTTTCAAGACCATTTCATCAGCGAATCCGGTCATATCTTTCTACTTTTTACAACTTTTGAAGATGGCGCTGAAGTTCAGGTATTTGATGAGAAGCTGAATAAGGAAAAGACTATTCGACTTCCAACTTCTTTCAGTTATGATTCTGTCCTTGGGAAAGTGCCAGATGATCCAGGTGAGCTTTCAGTGATCGGTGATGGGGTGTATTATAACCTGAAGACTCAGTAACTATTAATGTCGAACTTTGTCGACAGAAAACTTTGAAATTTCAAGGGATTCTATGGTATCATAAGGCAAAAGATTCACAAATTGTTTCAAGGAGGTTTCTATGCTGAAAAAAGCAATGTTTCTAATTCTTATGCTGTTAATGATTTTTTCGATTGCCGGGTGCACCGACGAAGATGAACCGGAGGATGAAGTTGCGGAAGAGGAGGAGGATTCTTCTTCAGATTCTGTAGAGAACCATGACAAAACTGCAGAATTCTTATTGGAAGACATGGAATCTGACTGGGAAGGCAAAATAGATTTTCAAGCTAAGGATCTTTATGACCGGATGGTGACAGAAGAAGAAATGCATTTTCTCTATGAAAAGGATGAAGCGCTGTACTATCAGTCTATCGTACTGGAAAGTGGAGAGGAGCGGGTTAATAAAAAAATTGAAAGCGCTCCAAGACTCTCAAAACCCGTGCACGGTTCCTCCATCGAACTACATAAGTATAATGGTCGCATTTTCGCTCTTATCGGGGAAAATGAAAGGATTTCTAAGCGGCAACTGGAAGGATCCGCCAAAGAGGATCCGGTTAAACAGGAAATGCTGCTAATCGATCTTGAAGAGGATGAAGTACTTCTCTCGAAAACGCCGGTGATTGAAAACTTTACCATTCCTGAAATGGCTATTGTCTCAGGAACGTACTTCCCGGGATTTATCTATGATGTTACAGCGGATGGGCGTTATCTGATGATTCTTCATTCCTTTCCCGGTATGACTGATTGGGAAAATACTTTGAAGTTTTCTACCGTGAACGAAGATCAGGAGCTTGAAGAAACGAATGAAGAAATTTTAAGCCAAATAGAGGAGGTTCCTCTTTGGGTGTATGATCTGAAAGAGGAGAAGCTGATCGAAATCCCCTACAGGGAAGAGATCGATGCCCTTGTTCCCCATCATGTAAACGGTCTTGAAAACGGAGTAAATATGATTTTTACGGAACAGGAAGGATGGCTTACGCTGGATATTGAAAACCGGCAAGTCCGGAAGACCGGACAAGGAGGCATTTACCTAAGAACCGAGGCGAGTGGGCCGGGAATTGAACAGTTCCGGGAAGGAACCCTGTTTGGAGATAATCTCTTTTTTACTGAGGTTCAGAAAGTCGCACCGGATGTCGGGGCCCTACCCTCCTACTATGATCTTTGGAAGTTTCAAGGAGATCAGCTAGAACATGTCGGGATGATTAGTCCTAGTGATTCCAGTCAAACTTTTTATTTTAATGACCACACCGGAGAGATTGCGGTGAACCAAGCAGCTCCCGAAAACAAAGATGAATCAGAATCGAACGCGAAGGATCAGAAATATGTGGAAAAGCTTTACCGCTTTAGCGTTGATGAGAAGAGGGTTTTGGAAAATCAGAAAGAAGAACCCCACGAAAGCCTGCAGGAGATGGAGGTTTTTGAGGTTGTTAATGTGATGGAGTTTGATATTGATACGAAGGAGCAAGGAGCCGGACGATTAAGTATGATGGGGATGGATGATTATATCAGTCATCCGATTCAGGATTTTTCTCATCTGGGTTATGGAATTCTGGCAGGATCAGTTCTTGAACGGGAATCATCGAACCGCGTCTCATTCTTCTACGCGTATGAAAGTGAGGCGGGAGAAGAAAAAATCGTTGAGATTGACGGAGCCGAGCGGGTTATCACCACGGATAATCAACTTATCATATTTTTAGGTGACCAAATGAAAGCCTATCCTATGGAGGAGTTTTTTGAGTCCTTGGAGAAGTAGGAAACCTTGTAATTATAGCATCTTCTATAGTTTCACAGGGCAAAGGAATGACAAAATATTTAAGGAGGTCTTTATGTTTAAAAAAGCGGTTTACATGGTTCTAATAGTGATGCTGTTTTTCTTTCTTGGAGGATGCTCCGAGGAGGAAGAACCGGAAGAAGAAGATCTTACAGAAAATGAGGAGCTTGAGGAAGAAGAGGAGCCGGAAGAAGAAAACCCGGACCAAGAAGAGCCTGAGGAAGAGGAACCGGAGGTAGAAGAGCCCTCGGAAGAAAATGATGAAGAAGCTCCTGCACCGGATGATGAAGAAGAGAAGTCCAGTATTGCAGAATACGATTTGGAAGATATGAAATCCGAATGGGAAGGAGAAATTGACTTTCGAGCTGATGGTCTATATGACCAATTGATAACAGAGAAAGAAATTCATTTTCTCTATAGAAAAGACGAAGCCCTTTACTATCAATCTTTTGATCTGGAAAATGGACAGGAAATCACGCAGAAAAAGGTCGAAGAAGCTTCATCGCAGATGATTTTTGATCGTTTTAGCGATACAACCATTAAGCTTCATGATTATAACGACCATATGTATGCGCTTATCGGAGAAAACCGTAGGATCTCTGAAGAAGAGCAGGAAGAACAGAAAATGCTGCTGATCGATCTTGAAAATGATGAAGTACTTCTATCCAAAGCACCGGTGATCGAAAACTTTACCTTTCCTAACAGAGAAGGTGCTTTTTTGCCGGGTTTTATTTACGATGTTACGGCAGACGGACGTTATTTGATGATCCTACATTCTTTTCCAGGTATGAGTGGTTGGGATAATTATCTTATGAACTTTACAGATCAGGAGAAAGAGGATATTGAAGAGGAGAATCAAAAACTGCTGAGTCAAACTAAAGATGTACCCTTATGGGTTTATGATATAAAAGAACAGCGGATTATGGAAATTCCTTATGAGGAGGAAATTGACGCCCTTGTTCCTTATGATGTGGAAGGTTTGGATAACGAGACAAATCTTATATTCACTGAGCAGGAAGGCTGGCTTACTTTAGATATTGAAAACCGTCAGGTTCAAAAAACCGGAGAGGGAGGCATATATCGAAGGATCGAACCGGAATTCTCGGGGATTGAAGAGTACCGAAAAGGCACCCTGTTCGGAGAGAGTCTGTTTTTAGCCAATCTTCAAGAGATCGGTGAGATGTGCGAAATGCCAGAGCCTGGTTACCTTTATAACTTTGATGGTCAGGAACTCGAGCATTTAGGAAATCTTGGACTTAAATGGGGACGGAAGTCTTTTCACTATAATAAACACAACGGGGAGATTATAATAAACAAAGCTTCACAAAAAAGTGAAGAAGAAAGAGAAGCGGACGCAGAAAACGAGGAATATGTGGAAAGAATCTACCGACTTACCATTGATCAGGAAAAAGTACTGGAGAATGAAGGGGATGAACGGGTGGAAAGTCTAGAAGATCTGAAAGGATTCGAGCTTGTAGATGTAATGGAATTTTCAGTCGGCTCCAAGCAGGAAGGAAAAAAGCATTTAAGTCTCTCGGACAATGAAGTTGGTTATGCTTTCCCACTCCAAGATTTTTCTCATCTAGATTACGGAATTTTGATAGGAAGAACACTGGAATGGGCACAAGGCATGAGATTCCCCTTCTTTTACGCTTACCGAGATAATGCGGAAGAAGAAAAAATCGTTGAAATCGACGGCGCCAATCTAATTCTCACCACGGATAGTCAACTTATCATATTGTTGGATGATCAAATAAAAGCCTATCCTTTAAAGGAGTTTTTTGAGTCCTTGGAGAAGTAAAAAACATAGAGCTGCTTCGGAGAAGTACCTGGTGAACTGAAAGAGTTTGAAAAACATTTCAGTTTCAACATCTTCTATAGTTTCACAGGACAAAGAAATGACAAAATATCTAAGGAGGTCTGTATGTTTAAAAAAGGGGTTTACATGGTTCTAATAGTGATGCTGTTTTTCTTTCTAGGAGGTTGCGCCGAGGAGGGAGAACCGGAAGAAGAGCTTGAAGAAGAGAATCAAGAAGAACTTGCGGAAGAAGAATCCACCGAAGAAAATGAAGAAGAAGAGCAGGATGCTGAAAGAAAACCGGTTGAAGATGATGATAAGGATAAGCAGGATGAAGATGAGGAGAAAGAACCGCAAAATTCGGAGCAAGATCCCGCACCGGATCATAAAGAAGAGAAATCCAGTACTGCAGATTATTATTTAGAGGACATGGAATCTGCTTGGGATAGCCAAATTGATTTTCAAGCCTATGATCTCAAGGATTGGCTGTTAACCGATGATGAAATCCACTTTCTTTATGAAAAAGAGGCATCTCTTTTTTACCAATCCTTTGATTTGAATAGTGGAGAAGAGCTCACAAAGAAAAAGGTGGAAGGTGCACCGACACCGGCAGATTATGAAATAATGCGGGATATATCCTTTGCACTCCATGAGTTCAACAATCGTGTTTATGGGATTATAGGTCAAAATGATCGGATTACTGAAGAGAGATGGGATCAACTTCCTGAAGAGCTGCAACAAGAACAAAGGATGATGGTAATTGACCTCGAAAGTGATCAAATTCTTCTCTCTAAAACGCCGACAATTGAGGAGTATACCATACCGGAAGTGGCGGAAAACTTTTCCGGGACCTATTTTCCAGGATTCATCTTTGATGTTACAGCGGATGGTCGATATGTGATGATCCTGCATTCCTTCCCGGGAATGAGTGGTTGGGATAACTTTATTAATCACTCCATGAACCATGAAAAAGAAGATCTCAAAGAAGAAAATAAAGAAGTTTTAAGCCAGATGGAAGGTACACCCTTATGGGTTTATGATATGAAAGAGGATGAACTGATAGAAATCCCCTATGGAGATGAAATTGATGCCCTTGTTCCTCATAATGTGGAAGGCCTGGAGAATGGTGTTAATATGATCTTTACCGAACAAGAGGGCTGGCTGACGTTAGATATAGAAGCCAAACAGATCCAAAAAACCGGAGAGGGAGGTACTTACCGAAGAACGGAACCTGGAGCGCCTGGAGTTGAACAGTTTTGGAGTGGAACCTTGTTCGGAGACGACCTATTTTTTACAGATGTATCGGAGATTGCGGAAATGTGTGGTATTCCAATTTTCCACTATCTTTGGAACTTTGAAGATGAACAGCTAGAGCACTTAGGAATAATAGGACCAAACTCGAATACACAAACTTTTTACTTTAATGACTCTACAGGAGAAATTGTGGTAAATAGTGCCAATGAGATAATCGAAGATGGATCGGAAACGGATGGGGATGATCGAGAGTACGTGGAAAGAATTTATCGTTTCACCTTTGACGAGGCGCAAGTATTAGCGAATCATGGAGACGAACCGGTGGAGAGTTTAAAAGAACTGGACGGTTTCCAAGTTGTGAATATGATGGAATTTCCTATCAACACTTATCCTGATGGAGAGCCGCGTTTGAGTACTTATGGAAACGCGTATAATGCACTTCCTATTAAAGATTTTCATCATCGAGGTTACGGCGTGTTGGCTGGGAGAACCATTGAACAAGGAGCGCCTTTTACTGAACCTTTATTTTACGCCTACCGAAATGACGAGGAAGAAGAAAAAATCGTTGAAATTGATGGTGCGGATCGAGTTATAACCACGGATAGTCAACTTATCGTATTGTTAGATAACCAAATTCAAGCCTTTAATCTTGAAGAATTCTTCGATAAATTAGAAGAATCCTAATAGATAGAAAGGATTTTGCGGCAGTAATCCAAAGAATTTCCGTCCTTTTTTCAGTGATCTGAGACCAAAAAAGACAAGTCCCTGTCCCCTTGTCTGGTACTGGCTATTCTCTGTTTTGTATAAATATGTATTGACAGGTATTAGGTATTCTGGTACGATAATTGAAATCATAAGATCTTTTAAGGTAGTCCAGAGAGGCTAACAAGGATTGTGATAGAATACATACATTCTATTTCCTATAGGTGTCCTTTAGATATCTGTAAGCCTTGTCCTCTTTTTTTGAGGGCAGGGTTTATTTTTTTATCTGGGGAGCACCTGAGATCTTAGGGTAATTTGTCATAGGAGGAATAGAAATGAAGGCGAAACTAGTGTTAGAGGATGGGAAATCCTATCCCGGAGAGTTGTTCGGAAGCATGGAGGAAGTGAACGGAGAGGTGGTATTTAATACGGGGATGAATGGATATCAGGAATTGATGACGGATCCGTCCTACACCGGTCAAATGGTGGTGATGACCTATCCGGAAATCGGAAATTACGGAGTGAACGGAGAAGATCTTGAATCAAAGACGCCGAAAGTAACGGCGCTGATTATCAAGGAGCTTTGTGATCATCCAAGCAACTACCGATCCGAAGGGACGCTGGAGGAGTATATGGAGGAGCACAATATTGCAGGACTGAAGGGTGTGGATACCAGAAGCTTAACCCGTTATATTCGAACCAAGGGGTCAATGGTCGGTAGGATTGTTCCAGAGGTTGCCCGGGAAAATGGGGAAGGCGAGGAAAAACAGGGAAACATAAGCGTATTGGGTAACCCTGTGGACTCCGTTACTACCGCTTTTTCCTATGATTGCCAAGGTCAGTCCGGTGAACCGATAGCGGTGATCGATTTCGGAATCAAGGAGGGAATACTAAAAGAGCTGAAAAAGAGAGGATTTCAAATCACGGTGTACCCTGCAAGAACCAAAGCCGTTGAGATTCTCACTCAGAAACCGAAGGGAATCGTACTGTCCAACGGACCGGGAAATCCCAAAGATCTTCCCGAGGTGGTGGAGGAACTGAAAAAACTGATCCAGTCGAAGATCCCGATGATGGGAATCTGCCTGGGGCATCAGCTTCTGAATTTGGCCTATGGTGGCGATACCATCAAGCTTTCCTTCGGTCATCGCGGCGGAAATCATCCGGTAAAGGACTTATCGACCGGAAAAGTCACGATTACTTCCCAGAATCACAGTTATACGGTGGATCCCGAAAGAATGCCGAAATGTCTTAGAGTGACCCATATCAACTTAAACGACGGAAGCGTAGAGGGACTCTGCCATCGAAGGGATCCGGTATTTTCGGTACAGTATCATCCGGAGGCCTCACCGGGACCGATGGATTCCCATCAGCTCTTTGATCAGTTTAAGGACATGGTCCGAAAAAGCGGGGTGAGTGTATGTCTGTAGATACGAGCCTGAAAAAAGTGGTCGTGATCGGCTCCGGGCCCATTATTGTAGGGCAGGCGGCGGAATTTGATTATGCCGGTACCCAGGCCTGTCTGGCCTTAAAGGAAGAGGGGATCGAAGTGGTGCTGATCAACTCCAATCCCGCAACCATTATGACGGACACCAAAATCGCAGATAAGGTGTATATGGAACCCTTAACAGCGGAATTCGTTAAAAAAATCCTTCGAAAAGAAAAGCCCGACGGTCTGCTTCCCACTTTAGGAGGGCAGGTGGCCCTGAATCTTGCGGTGGATCTTTCGGAAGAGGGGTTTTTAGAAAAAGAAGACATTAAACTGCTTGGGACCCAGCTGCAGGCAATTCAGCAGGCCGAGGACCGGGAGCTCTTTAATAAAATGCTTGAAAGTATCAATGAGCCCATTGGAGAGAGCAAAGTGGTCACCGCGTTGGAAGATGCCCTACAATACGGGGAAGAAATCGGTTACCCCCTTATTGTTCGACCGGCTTACACCATGGGAGGTGCCGGCGGAGGTATTGCAGAGAATAAAGAACAGCTTGCAGTCATTGCAGCCTCAGGCATCAAAAGCAGCCGTGTGGGACAGATTCTGGTGGAACGGTGCGTGGCAGGCTGGAAGGAGATCGAATTTGAAGTCCTCCGGGATAAGAACGATACCTGTATTGCGATCTGCAGTATGGAGAATGTGGATCCCGTTGGTGTCCATACGGGTGACAGTATTGTGGCCGCTCCCAGTCAAACCTTGGCCAATCAGGAGTATCAGCTCCTAAGAAGTGCCTCGCTGAAAATCATCCGTGCGCTGAAGGTCGAAGGAGGATGCAATGTGCAGTTTGCTCTGGATCCGGAAAGTATGAACTACACGGTTATTGAAGTGAATCCAAGAGTAAGCCGGTCCAGCGCGTTAGCTTCAAAAGCTACCGGCTACCCCATTGCGAGAATTGCGGCGAAAATTGCGATCGGACAGACCCTGGATGAAATTCCAAATCCCGTAACCGGCATCGGTCACGCCGCCTTTGAACCGAGTCTGGATTATGTGGTGGTAAAAATCCCCCGATGGCCCTTTGATAAATTCAAAACCGCGGACCGGCAGCTGGGAACGCAGATGAAGGCCACCGGCGAAGTTATGGCCCTGGACCGGAGTTTTGAGGGGGCCTTAATGAAAGGCGTTCGCTCTTTGGAATTGAACCGGGAGAGTATTCTGCTGCCGGAACTTACAGCCCTTGGAAAGGAGGAGCTGCTAAAGCGGATAGTTCTGAGAGATGATGAGCGGATCTTTTATATCGCTGCGGGAATATTTGTTGGAATCAGCCTTTCCTGGATTCATGAGCATACGGGGATGGACTACTTTTTCTTAAAAAAGATCGAAAATCTGGTGCAGACGGAAAAGGAAATTCAGTCCTATAAGGGGAGCGGGTTTGACGGAGTGCCCAGGGAACTTCTGATTAAAGCGAAGAAGTTGAATCTTTCCGATGGAACCCTGGCAAATTACCTGAACATGGAGGAGACGGACTTTCGAGCCCGGCGAAAGACCCTGGGTATCGTATCCGCATATCATATGGTGGATACCTGCGCCGGTGAATTCGAAGCAAAAACTCCCTACTTTTACGGCAGTTATGGAGGAGAAAACGAGGCGATCCCCACTGCGAAGCGGAAGGTGCTGATATTAGGCTCCGGACCGATTCGGATCGGCCAGGGGGTGGAATTCGATTACTGCACGGTTCATGCTCTTTGGACGCTTAGGGAGCTTGGAATTGAATCCATCGTAATCAATAATAATCCTGAAACCGTCAGTACGGATTACAATGCATCGGACCGTCTGTATTTTGAACCCCTCACAGCGGAGGATGTAATGAATGTGATTGATATCGAGAAACCGGAAGGGGTAATCATTCAGTTCGGCGGACAGACAGCGATCAATCTCGGAGAGGAACTTGAAAAATTCGGGGTGAAAATTCTGGGGACCTCCGTGGACTCCATCGATTTGGCCGAGGACCGGGATAAGTTTTATCAGCGGATGGCATCCCTGGATATACCCATGCCCATTGGAAAAACCGCGAAATCGGAACACGAAGCGTTGGCAGCAGCTGAAACCATCGGATATCCCTTTGTGATCCGGCCCTCCTATGTGCTGGGCGGTCAGAATATGCGGGTCATCCATACCGAGGAGGAACTGAAAAGTTATATGGAAAACTCCGTATTCGTATCACCGAAGCATCCAGTACTTCTGGATCAGTATCTTCACGGGATGGAAGTGGAGGTCGATGCCATCTCCGACGGAGAAGATGTCTTTATTCCCGCAATTATGGAACATGTTGAGCGGGCAGGGGTTCACTCCGGAGACAGTATAGGGGTTGTGCCGCCAC
>JBEPWR010000034.1:0-9968 GCA_041642335.1 Eubacteriales bacterium | reverse complement strand
GTTTTTATGCCATTTTTTGTACCAAAAAGTGTACCAGAGGGTCGGACCCTCTGGTACATTTTTGATTAAAGACTGCCAAGGAAATATTGCACAAGTAAACTGACAAGAACCACCAGCGTGGAGATTGTCACTCCATGAATCAGAGGTTTGATCCCGGATTTTGAAAGCTCTTTAAAATTGGTTTTTAAGCCGATGGCGCCAAGGGCCATAACCATGAAAAACCGACCGGTACCGCTTAGAAAACCGCTTAGGGCGGCCGGAATCCATCCCGTAGAATTCAGTGCCACCATGGCTAAAAACAGTAAAATGAACCAGGGGAAAATTTCAAGGATATGAACGGCGGATTCCTGGTTTTTTTCTCTTTTCGAAATCATGGAGAAAATCAGGACGACCGGGATGATCGCCAGGGTTCGGGTAAGCTTTACAATTACGGCATAGTTCCCGGCAACCTCCGAAAACGCATAGCCCGCAGCGACCACCGAGGACGTGTCGTTAATGGCGGTTCCCGCCCAAAGGCCGAAACCCAGATCGCTTAAGCCAAGCGCCTCGCCCATTATGGGAAAGAGTACGACCATAAACACATCAAAAATAAAGGTTGCGGAAATTGCATAAGCAATGAACTGATCTTTTGCGCCGATCACCGGAGCCACAGCGGCAATGGCAGAACCTCCACAAATCCCTGTTCCGGAAGATATCAACCCCGAAAGTTTCCAATCCATACCCAATAATTTGCCCAGTAAATAGCCTCCGAAAAAAGCGGCAAATAAGGTGAAAACCATGACGATTAAAGAAAAACGACCGACTTCCAATACCTGAGTGAAGCTTAAGGACAGTCCCATCAGAATAATGGCAAAGCGGAGCACTTTTTTTCCGGTAAAGGTAATGCCGGTATAGAGAACTTCCTTCGCAGACGCCCAGGGATTGAGAAACATTCCCAAAAATAAGGCAATCACTCCGGCTCCGATTACGTGGATGGGAAGGAGACCCGATAAAATTCGAGAAATATAAGCAATTCCCAAGGTTAGGATCAAACCGGGAACAATTTTTTTAAGCAGATACATAAGACCACCTCGATCAAAGTAATGGGTTAAAAGCTTCAAACAATCCATAACAGTTTATCATAATTCCAACAAAAGAAAAAGAAACAAGTATCGTCCATAATTCTACATAAATAAATTCACCGCCGGAAAGGGTAGAAGGAGAAATATTAGATGACTAAAACTTAGTCTTAGTACTTAGTCATAAAATATGGTATAATATATTATATTTTCATATAAAGAGGCAGATAAACAACAGAAAGGTAGGGAGATCATGGAATTACCAAACTTAACAATCGGAAAATTCGTTGCGAAATATCCCATTATTCAAGGAGCCATGGGTGTTGGCGTATCACTGTCAAAACTCGCCGGTACCGTGGCAAATGAAGGAGGAATCGGTGTCATCTCCGGAGTACAAATCGGTTTTGATGAACCGGACTTTGAACAGAATAACAACGAGGCGAATGTGCGGGGGCTTCGCAGACATATTCAAAAAGCCCGGGAAATCAGCCCGGAAGGAATTTTAGGCGTGAATTTACTGGTTGCCATTCAAAATTATAAGGATATGGTTAAAGCTGCGGTAGAGGAGAAGGTGGACCTGATTATATCCGGAGCGGGTCTGCCAACGGAGCTGCCGAAGCTGGTAGCGGGAACGGATACAAAAATTGCTCCGGTGGTATCCTCGGGAAAAGCCGCTCGGCTGATTACAAAGATGTGGGACCGAAAGCATCAGGTAATTCCCGATGCCGTGGTGGTGGAAGGTCCGGAAGCGGGAGGACATCTGGGTTTTTCCAAGGAGGACCTGGAAAAGCCGGAAATACCCAATATTTTTGACTTGGTGACGGAAGTCATTGAAGCGCTAAAACCCTTTGAAAAAAAATACAATAAAAGCATCCCCGTTATTGCCGCCGGAGGAATTTTCGATGGAAAGGACATCGCCAAGGCCCTTCAGATAGGAGCCGCAGGAGTACAGATCGGAACGAGGTTTGTCGCCACTGAAGAGTGTGATGCCCATCCAAACTTTAAGGAGGCCTATATTCACTCCAAGGAAGGGGATATAGAGCTTGTGACCAGCCCTGTGGGAATGCCGGGTAGAGCCGTGGTCAATCAGTTGACGGAAAAAATCAAGACGGGAAGTATTCCTGTAAAGAAATGCTATAACTGTTTGATTCCCTGTGATCCGAAAACCACACCCTATTGTATCTCCAATGCACTGATTCGAGCGGTAAAAGGAGATGTAGAGAACGGATTGGTATTTGCCGGAAGCAATGCTCACCGCATTACCCGGATGGTAACGGTTAAGCAGTTAATGGAAGAGCTTGTGGAAGAGACCAAAGAAGCGATGGGTTCCACTAAGCCGCTCCCTTCAGTGTAGAATCACCAAAAGCGAAGAGGAAGCGCTCATAAAAAATTCAGAAAAAGCAAAGTAAGAGCCTGAAACCACTTTTTAAAAAAGAAGTTTCAGGCTCTTTTAATCGGAAAAAAAGTTCCTGCTAGACTGAAAGGGCTGGCAAGAAATTTGGAAAATATGATATGATAAAGCTAACGAACAAAGGAGGGATTTCATGGAAGGAAAATTTCAAGAAAATTTGGAATTTGCAAAGGATATGGACCGAAAGGATCCGCTGAGAGTATTTCGATCACGCTTTCATGTGAAGGAAGAGGAAATATATATGGACGGAAACTCCCTTGGGCTCAGTTCAGAGGATGCCCATCAGGCCATAGACCGCGTGGCTGAGGACTGGAAGCGGGAGGGAATAAAAATATGGGGGATGGAAGAGGGTAGGTATTTTCACTATCCGAAGCTTGTGGGAGAAAAACTGGGCAGGCTGATCGGAGCAGAGCCCAATGAAGTCATTCTCAATGGCAGTATTACCACCAATTTGCATCAGGCCTTAGCAACCTTTTATAAACCGGACCAGAAGCGGTACAAAATTCTTGTGGATGAACTCAATTTTCCCACCGATATATACGCCGTAAAAAGCATCATTGAATTAAAGGGATACAATGTAGAGGAGACTCTGGTGACTGTAAAAAGTCGTGACGGTCGGGAGATCCTGGAGGAAGACATCATAGATGCGATGGAAGACGACGTAGCCTTAGTACTGCTCCCTTCGGTGCTGTACCGTAGTGCACAGCTACTTGATATGCACCGAATTACCGAAGCGGCTCATAAAAGAGGAATTCTTGTGGGCTGGGATTTGGCCCATTCCATTGGGGCGGTTCCCCATGATTTTAAAAAAATCGACCCGGATTTTGCCGTATGGTGCACTTATAAGTACTTAAACGGGGGACCGGGAGCGGTAGCGGGACTCTATATAAATCGCCGGCATTTCATGAAAGCTGCGGGACTGAAAGGATGGTTCGGAAGCCGGGATGACCGACAGTTTCTTCTGGAGCATCGATTTGAGCAGGCCGGGGACGCCGGCGGATGGCTGCAGGGCAGTCCTCATATGCTGTCGATTGCGCCGGTGGAAGGTTCGATGAACATATTTGAGGAAGCGGGTATGGACCGAATTCGGGAGAAATCCTTAAGACTTACCGCCTATCTGATGTTCCTAGCAGAGAAACGGCTGACAAAGCACGGATATGTTATCGGAAACCCCCGGGATGACCGTCGGCGGGGCGGGCATGTCTCTCTGGAACATCCGGAGGCTTACCGGATCAGTCTTTCCCTAAGGGATCTTGGCGTTATTCCCGACTATCGGGAGCCGAATGTCGTACGATTAGCCCCCGTAGCTCTCTATAATACCTATGAAGAGGTCTTTCGACTTGTGGAGATTTTAGAAAAGATTGTTCAACAAAAGCTATATGAAAACTATTCCATGGAAAAAGTGACGGTGCTGTAGGCAATGAATGAAGGGATGGAATCGGCGATCGATGAAGCGATAAATAAAAGGAGGATATTATGAATTTAACCGTGCTTGTGGATAATCAAACCTTTGTGGACCATTATTATTACGGGGAACCGGGATTATCTTTTTTTATCGAAACCGGGGGAAAGAAAATATTGTTTGATGTGGGATACTCCGGGATTTTTTTAGAAAATGCGGTAAAAATGGGGCTTGATATCCTAAGTGCGGATTATCTTGTCTTATCTCACGGCCATGACGACCATACAGGAGGACTCGTGGAGTTTATTAAAAGACAGATTGAAGTTCAGCGGAATCTGGGTACCGTCTATTCTCCCATGTTGATTGCCCATCCCCGGATATTTCTCTATAAGGAATCCAAAAGCGGAGAAGAAAACGGCTCCATGCTTCAACTGGATACCTTGAAAAAGCATTTCTCCTTACACTTAACCAGGGAGCCTTTTTGGATTACGGACCGGCTGCTATATCTCGGGGAAATTGAGAGGACCAACGATTTCGAGAACCGGGAACCTTTCGGGGAAATGCTCTATAAGGGCACTATGCAGGATGATTATATGATGGACGATTCCGCACTGGTTTACAAAGGAAAAGAAGGACTGACGATTTTCACCGGTTGTGCCCATGCAGGGATCTGTAACACCATAGAATATGCGAAAAAAGTCACCGGAGAGACAAAAATTCATCGGGTATTCGGAGGCTTCCATTTGCAAAAACCCGGCCAAGAACTTTTGGAACAAACCCTTGACTATTTAAAGAAACAGGCTATCACGGAAATGTACGCCGGACACTGTACCGATCTGGAAAGCAAAATTGCTCTGGGAAAAGTCTTGAATATCAAAGAACTCGGTGTGGGTCTGCAGGTAAAGGAAATGGAGTAATAAAAAGGACTTCTTCGGAAGTCTTTTTTTTATGCATTTTTTCATAAGTGAAAGATTTTATCCATACCCAGAGATTTTACCGAATCTTAACAGAAATCAGGATTGATTCCAACAATAACGGGTATTAATGCATAAAGACTTTTCACCGGGGGATGAGAACCCAAAATTTATTTATGAAAGGAGAGAGGTGAAATGACAAACTGGGTTTTGATATATGTGATCACCTTTATCGTTTTTCTGGTGATCGATTTAGTATGGCTGGGTCTGATTGCAAAGAATCTTTACAAGAAATATTTAGGACACTTAATGAAAGAGGACGTGAACTGGCCTGCAGCAATTATTTTTTACTTAATCTTTATCGCAGGACTGATCTTTTTTGTGATTGATCCTGCTAGGGAAAAGGAGAGTATCCAGTATGCCCTGACTGTGGGAGGCGCATACGGATTGATAACCTACGCAACCTATGATCTTACCAATCTTGCAACATTAAAGAACTGGCCCATGACCATAACGATCATCGACTTAATCTGGGGAACCGTTCTTTCCGGTGCCACAGCAAGTATTTCCTTAGTGCTTATCAACTATTTACTGTAAAAAGATATATAGCAATGCCAAAGATCAGAATCTTTGCTTCCCGTAGAAAAGGCATACCAAATCTAAAAAGAAGGTGATAACAATGAAGCAGAATTATTTAAACGGTAAGGATTTTTATAATATGTTCCGTCATGGAGCCATGGAAGTGATCAACAATAAAGAGCATCTCAATAACATCAATGTATTTCCGGTTGCTGATGGAGATACGGGCAATAACCTTGCCATGACCTTAACCTCGGTAATCGACTATACCCAGGTGGTGGATTCTTTTTATGAAACCAGCAAGTCCATGGCAGAGGCCTCCATTTACGGAGCCCGGGGAAATTCCGGCGTGATTTTCGCTCAGTATATTTCCGGTATTGCCGAAGCCAGTGAAGGAAAAGATCGGATTTCTTTAAAGGATTTTATTGAAGCCATCCGAAAAGCATCGGAAGGCATTTATGAATCCCTGGTTCACCCGGTGGAGGGAACCATGCTGACAGTCATGAAGCAGTGGTCCGTATACTTATCAAATCATAAAGACAAATATCAGTATATTGATGAAATGTTTATAAACTCCATCGACGAGGCCAAAAACCTTCTTCGAAAAACCCCGGAACAACTGGCGGTTCTAAAAAAACACAATGTAGTGGACTCCGGCGCCAAGGGTTTTGTCTACTACCTGGAGGGCATTATTAAATTTATCCGTGGGGAAGTGGTCGAAGAGTATAAAACCTCTGAAAACGCCGCATCCCTTAGTCAAAGCTATGACCGGAATCATGAAAATACGGAATTCCGTTACTGCACGGAGGCGCTTGTGAAAGGAAATATTGATAAGGATCAGCTTAAAGCCGACTTATCCGCTTATGGAGACTCCATCATTGTAGCCGGAAGTCCGACGCTAAAACACGTGCATATTCATACCAATACTGTGGAAGAGGTCTTTAAACGATTAGCCAGCTATGGCGTTATTGACCGACCAAAGATTGAAGATATGGTCATTCAAGAGAAACTTAAAGGAAAAATAGGTAAAGTTGCGATTTTAACGGATTCCATTGGAGATTTTCCAAAGGAGTATTTAGAGGAGTATGATGTGCATATCCTTCCGGTAAATATTTTTGTCGGGGGAAACCATTATTTGGATAAAGTGACGGTTAAGGCCGAGGATTTCTACGAGACCATTAAAACCTCCGAAATCTATCCGAACAGCGGGCAGCCCAATGATATCCAGGTTAAGCAGAAAATTGATTATCTAAAGGAACATTACGAGAGCATTATCTGCATTATGGTCTCCAGCAAACTCAGCGGGACCTATGAAAGTGTAGAAAAGTATGGTAGAAAACTTAAAGAAGAGGGATATCCCATTGAAGTCATCGATTCAAAGTTGAATTCCGCCGGCCAGGGACTTTTAGTCACCCGTATTGCAGAAATGCTAGCTAAGGGGGCAACAAAAGAAGAGGCCTTAACCGAGATCGAAAGCGTTATTCCCCGCACCGAGCTTTATGTAGCCCTTAATACCTTCGCCAACTCCTTAAAGAGCGGGAGAGTTCCGAAAGTGGTAGGGAAGATCGGTGTATTCTTCAAACTGCGGCCCATTATCTCCCTGGACAAAGAAGGAAAAGGAACCGCTTTTTCCATTGCGGTATCGAAGAAGGCCCTGATGAATAAAATTAAAAAGCTGGTACGGAAGAAAAACAAGGAACGACCGATCGAAGAATATGTGGTGATTTATGCAAAGGATGAGAAAGGGGCCCTGGATTTTGCCAAGGAGCTTGAAATAATCCTCGGCAAGCCCCCGAAATATATTGAGGAAATCTCTTCGGTAACCGCCCTTCATGTAGGGGAAGGTGCTGTAGCAGTGGGCTTTATTCGAGAGGAGGCTAAAGCATGAGCCAACTGATTATTGAAGTGATTATTCTATTGTTTGTGTACTTCTTACTATTCTTTGTGGTGGGTACCATCATTAAGAATAATTCCATTGTAGATATCGGATGGGGCATCGGTTTTGTGATTCTCGCCTGGTATACTACCCTACGGTCCGGAAATCTGGGCGGGGCAAATCTCTTAATTACGCTTCTGATCAGTATTTGGGGGATTCGACTCTTCTACCATATAATCAAGCGGAATCTTGGAAAGGGCGAAGATCCCCGCTATGCCAAGTGGCGGGAAGAATGGGGGAAATGGGTGGTTCCCAGAGCGTTTTTCCAAGTGTATATGCTCCAAGGGGTTTTTATGTTTGTGGTTTCCCTGCCGGTGATTTTAATCAATCATCGGGAGACTCCGGCGGATATCACGGTTTTTTCAATCCTGGGGCTGGCAATTTGGGGTATCGGTTTTTTCTTTGAAAGTGTAGGGGATTATCAGCTGAAAAAATTCAAGGAAAACCCTGAAAACAAAGGAAAAATTATGAAAAGCGGACTTTGGAAATACACCCGGCATCCGAATTACTTCGGAGAAGCAACGATGTGGTGGGGCATTGCCATTATCGCCGTTTCAGTAGGGACTTCCATTGCGGTGTTTGCAAGTCCTATTGTCATTACCTACTTGCTGCTTTATGTTTCCGGGGTGCCCATGCTGGAGAAAAAATTCGAAAAACGTCCGGGATTTCAAGAATATAAAGAAAAAACTCCCAAGTTTTTCCCCTGGTTTCCAAAGAAAAAATAAAAATATCGGGAGGTTCTATGAAAAGAAAAGCCAAAACCCAAAAAAACTACAATACCATTCGTAATTGGGGCCTCTTTTATAGCACCTCTCTTTTAGTGTTTATTAATTTCTGGGCAAGTGTTACCACCACGCCCTTATATATTTTAGAATTAGGAGGCGGAGATTTTCACTCCGGACTTCAGGGAACCCTGTTTTTTCTAGGGGCGGTGATTTTTCGGATCTATTTGGGGCCCTTGTCGGACCGCAGCGGGAGAAAACTCCCCTTACTGATTGGAGCTTTCGTGTTTGGCAGTACGCCGGTATTATTCTATTTCGCCCAATCGGTTTGGATGGTCGTCTTTATCCGGATTTATCAGTCCATCGGTTTAGCCGCATACTTTGCCAGTGGCCCCTCCTTTGTAGGAGACGTCGCCCATTTCCAAAAGGTTGGAACCTATATGGGCCTTTATCGGTTAATGAGTGCAGCAGGGCTTTTGCTTGGACCGGCTCTAGCGCTTAGAATCATTACTCTTTATGACTATCAATCCTGGTTTCTCAGTAGTTTCGGCCTCGGTCTGCTCGCTTTTTTCTTGCTTATTTTTGTGCAGGCGCCAAAGCCCAATGCTGTAGAGAAGGTAAAATTCTTTACGAAAACCAAGGAGGTATTAACCGATCCCGGGCTACGGGAAATTTATCTAGGGATTGCCATTTTTTCTTTTGCTTCAGGAATCGTCTTTACCTTTGTTCCGGTGTTTTTAGCGCAAATCGAGACTTTGGACTATTCCGGGATCTTCTTTACCCTGTATTCCTTCGCAGGAATTCTTGCAAGCATTGTGGTTGGACGATTGTTGGATGAAAAATCTCCGCTGATGATTATTCTTCTTCTCGGTGTAGCCTATGGACTGGGAATGATTTTCTTAACCCTCAGCGGAGTTCTATCGGAGGCTATGATTCTTTCCGCCGTTCTAATGGGTATCGGTTATGCCGGAGCGGTCCTGGGTCTTACCACAAGGCTGATCAAGACCATTTCCCGGGAGTCCCGAGCCATTGCCATATCCATTCAGGAGAATACCATTGATGTGTTTATTGCCTTTGGTTCCTTTATTTTCGCAGGGATGACCCCACTCCTTGGATATTCCCTAAGCTTTATCGTGATCGGCGTTGTAATAATCGCTATGATGATTGTGCGTTATGGGAAAAGTGATCGGGTTAGGGAAAGCGCTTAATAGGCAAAAGCTTAATAGGAAGATAGGTAAAAAAATAAAAAGATCCCAATGAAAATTCTCTTGAGAAAGAGTTTTCATCGGGATCTTTTTTTCTTATACCTGTTTCGGAGCATCTACAGGACAGACATTTGCACAGGCGCCGCAGTCAATACAGATCTCTTCGTTGATAACATAAATCTCTTCTCCCTGTGAGATGCAGTCCACCGGACATTCCGGTTCACAGGCACCACAATTGATACAGGTATCATCGATTTGATAAGCCATTCGACTCGCCTCCTTCTTTATTATTTTGATATTTCCTTATTTAATATACCCTGGTTGAGTGGTAGTTCACAAATAATACAATGAAGAAGAGCAAAAGTTTTCAGGTATAATGAGAATCATTATACTTTGATCCCAATATTCGAAATTGACAAAAAATAGATGGTAGTATAATATACTGTCTATATGATGATGATCTTTATAAAGGAGGGGCAGCTTTGGAAATGATCCGGGTAGAAAATCTGAAAAAAACCTTTACCTTGAAAAGTAAAGTTTTAGGGATAAAAACAGGCGAGGTTCAAGCCGTCAACGGGATAAACTTTGCTATTGAAAAAGGCCGGACCCTAGGCCTGGTAGGGGAGTCCGGCAGTGGAAAATCCACGACCGGCCGATTGATCCTTCGCCTATTGGAACCGACGGAGGGAAAAGTTTTCCTGGAGGGACAGGATATCAGCAAGATCAGCAATCGGGAGTTTC
>JBEPWR010000033.1:0-10048 GCA_041642335.1 Eubacteriales bacterium | reverse complement strand
CGATCTCCAAGATCAAGGTTCGATAGTTTTCAATCCCGATCCAGGAAAATTTTGACTGGTGCTGGGGATCCATATTGGTAAAAGATAACATCAGTGTGGTGATAACCGGTACCACAACGATGAATACAATCACAAACAGCGCCGGAAAAGATACCATGTAGGGAAAGCCATCCTGCTTGATATTTTCCAGGGTTTCGAACCAATTTTTCGGCCGAATTCCGAGGATCGCTTTTTCTTCCACGCCTTTAATATCCTTAATGGAGATCATAAAAAAAGTCAGCGCAATCAATACCAGAAAGATCGCGAGGATTCCTTCAATTAAAAACATCATGGAGGTATAAACCCTGGGGCCTCCCTCCGCTAAGGTTACCAGTCCTGCAATTCCGTCTCCTTGATAGTTCCCATAACCCAGGGCATAGGGAATTGCCGCAAAATAAATAAAAATCGTAGCCAGCAGAAACAGCGCCGCTTTAACATACTGTCTGTTCAGAAGTTGACCCAGTCCCGGTAGAAAAAAAGTGGTATAGGCAATAATCGGCCGGGTTTTTTCCACTTCCACCGGGGTTTTTCTTCTGATATCGGCGATGTCCGCATTCAAGGTTCTTTCCAATTGCTTCGGCTGCATTTTCAATTCATGGCGCAGGGTTCGGATCAGTTCTTTATTCGCTTTTTTAGGGGATTCTAAAGCTTTGATTGTCAGGGCTTTCTTGTATCGGTGTTTTAGTTCCTTCTTTCCGTTTTTCAAGGCTTTGTCGGAAATCAGTTTTTCCTTTCGCTTTTTTTTCAAAGACCGGATACTCTTTTTCAGTTCCGCCTTTTTTTCCTGTTTATATGCTTTAAAACGTGTTTTTGTCTGGGTTTCATCTTCCGATGTCAGCGCTTCACGTTGTTTCTTCGCTGTTATTAATTCCTGTTCTTTCTTTCGGTAGGTTGAAATCATTTCCGGATAGTACTGCTGTTCAAGTTTGGCCTCTTCATAATAATAAGTTGCTTCATAGCATAAATCCACAAAGTCCTTAAAAAAATCTTCCCGCTTTTCCGCTTTGAAGGCTTTGATTTTATAGGCCTTCAAATTACGGGGCAAATCTTTTTTGAGACTTTGTTCGAACTCCTTTTGATCCTTTTTCAGGCCTTTCCAAAAGTCTTTTTTCTGTTCTTCATAGTTTCGGTATTTTATGTTATAGGGATGCGCTTTTTTATTCTTCTGCAGTTCCCGAATTTTCCTGCGCAGGAGTTTTTTTTCTTCATCGGGAGCCTCTTCCAGTTGTTCTTCCAGAATCGCAATGTCTAAAAGATACTGATTCTTCCGTTCATAGGTATTTCCAATCTCGTCTATCAAGTAGCGGTTATACTTTGCCATGGGACTCCCACCTTTATCAATTTTTACGGTTTGCTACTTCCTTGCTTAGGGATAATGTGGTACCGATCAATACAAAATAAAGTATTATTCGAAGGTAGTAAAACAGGGAATCAAAATTCAAGCTGATTGCTGTAAATGCTAATCCTCCCAAAAGCATGATTGTCCAGAGATAAACAAATAAACGGTTTATCCCTTTCTTTACATAGGAGTAAAAAGTGTGAAGGGCCAAACCTACGGGAATCGCCAAGTTCAGCATGTAAAGAAAAATCTGCCCGGAAACATAGGTATCAAAAGCTTCTTCTTCGGAGAGGCTGGAAGGGTTTGATCCCATAATTTCTTCATACCACTCGAAAAATAATGCCCGATCCTTAACGACCATAAGCACTTCCATGGACAATGCCAGGATCATAATACCGATTGCAATTAAAAGGATATAGAGTTTTTTCTGTGTCCGGTCATAATTCGGGCCCATTTTATTCCCCTTTTCATAAATACAGGGAAGAAAGGCTGACCCTTCTTCCCTGAACCTTACTTAATTTTATCATATTTTTCAGTTTTTATTAGTGATTATTTGCAAGTTTTTTTCCTTTAGAAATTTTGCATCATGGCTTCAAAGGAGGCTTGAATCTCCTGGTAAGCTTCTTCCGCGGTGGCAGGTTCTACGGAGGACCAGGAAAGCATTGCATTTTTCCAGGTATCCCATACCTGACCCCATTCAGTAAATAATGGTCTTGCCGGTGCAGCATTGTAGGATTCAATTACCGCTGCAATTACTTCTTTATTGGTATCGGACAGTTCATCGGATTCGGTGTAAACCGAAGCATCCACGTTTTCCATGATCTTTCCGCTGGCCTCAAAGAACTCCACGGCATAATCCGTATTCATGATTTCGGCAATCATCAGGTGACCTAACTGCATTTGTTCATCTTCCATTTCAATTCTGGCATTTAGTACCAGTCCCCAACCACCTTGCCAGTGAGCCATTGGATTTCCGTTAATGGTTACCTGACTTAATGGTAGAATTTCCAAGTCTTCGCCTTCGCCGGCTTGACTGGAAAGATTGCCTGTAGACCAGGGGCCTTCAATTCGAAGGGCGGTATTTCCACCGGTGGTAAATTCCGAGTCCATATAACCCCATGCCGCTTCTTCATCCCAAAGGTCAGTTCCGGCTTCATGGTGGGCTTGCCAATAATTAAATAAGGCTTCAAATACTGCCTGTTTTTCAGGGTCCAGCTCATCAAAGTCCTGAGTTAAATCGGAATAGAGTTCATCATTCTCGTCATGGGCTAAAAATTCGATTTCCGCACTGTTGGTAACGGCTACCCCGAACCATGCATCAAATACTGGAATTAGCATCTCTTCATGTCCCAGCTCCGTAAACTCGATGTCCGAACTTAAATCGATTCCCGCCTCTTCCGCATTTGCGGTGTTGGCGAAGTTGATAAGGGTTTCAATGTTCATCGGAAAAGCCATATACTCATCATTAATGATAAAGTTTCCGCCCAGTCCCGCTTCATAATCCTCGAATCCGCCTACCTGATCCGCTAATTCCAAAGCATCTAATGCTGCCAGCGCATCGTTCTGATAAAGGCCGAAAATTCGATCCGCAGGAATTGCAAAAAGATCTGCCACGTCTTCATTTGTCGGGTCGGTTGAGTCTAATACGTCTAAGTGATCAAAGGATGGTGATTCAATAAACTCGATTGTTGCATCCGGGTTATCCTCTAAAACACGGTCTCTTGCTGCTTCATAAATCGGTAACCAGTCTTCTTCCACTTGTACGGAAATCGTTGCACTGAGGCCTTCGGCTTCGTCAAGATCCGTTCCGCCATTATCTCCGTTGCCATCATCTCCACCGCAAGCCATTAAAGCAAAACCTAGAATTAAGATTAACAATAAACTCAGAACTTTTTTCATTGTACATCCTCCCTTATTTTCTTTTTACTACGACCGCATAGGTTTTTCTCGAATGCAATCGATTGCATAATTCGGTAAAAAATATATCTATAAGATTATTATACTCTCTCTTGGAATAAGTTACAACAATAATTTGAAAATTTATATAAGTTTTCCAAGAAGGAGTATTTCCAGGGCCGAAGGAAATTTCCGACCCTGAATTTTTGTTTCTGCCTTCTATTCCTGCTCTTTTTTCAGGTCCCATATTTCTTTTGCATACTGTTCAATCGTTCGGTCGGAGCTGAATTCCCCCGCATTTGCGACATTTGCCCAGGCCTTTTTCAGCCAACCTGTCCGATCCCGGTAAGCCTGATCCACCTTTTTCTGCATGTCCCGATAGGCTTCAAAATCCTTGAGAATGTAGTAGTGATCCGGATGATGCCAATGGGCTCCGATTAAGAGGGAATCATGTAAATCCTTGAACATTCCGGTGTTTTCATCATCGAAGGTTCCGTCGATCAAGGTATCCACCACTCGTTTCAGCCCCGGTACCGTGTTATAAGGAATTTTCGGATCGTAGTTTTTTTGAAGTTTTTCAATATCCTCTACCCGCAGACCAAAAATAAAGTTGTTCTCATCACCGGCTTCCTCGACAATTTCAATATTGGCGCCGTCATAGGTTCCGATGGTCGGCGCACCGTTTAACATAAACTTCATGTTGCCGGTTCCGGAAGCTTCTTTTCCGGCGGTGGAAATCTGTTCCGATAAATCCGCTGCGGGGAAAAGTTTTTCCGCATAGGAAACCCGGTAATTTTCCACAAATACGACCTTCAGTTTGCCTCTCATGTCCGGGTCTTCATTAATCAGTTCTTTGACTTCATTAATAAATTTAATAATCCCTTTTGCCCGGAAATATCCCGGTGCAGCCTTCGCGCCGAAAATGAAGGTTCTCGGGTAGACCTCTTCCTTGGGATGATCTTTCATTCGGTAATACAGGTCGAGTATATAAAAGGCGAGCAGAAGCTGTCGTTTGTATTCATGCAATCGCTTGATCTGAACATCAAAAATTGAGCCCGGATCGATCGTGATATCTTCGTGGGCTTGAATGAAATCCGCCAACTCCCGTTTCTTATCCCGCTTAATCTTTTCAAATCGTTCCAACACCTCTTCATCATTCTGATACTTTGTTAATCCCTTTAGTTTCTCAAGATCCACCACCCATTCCTTGCTGCCCAGTAACTCGGTGATCAATTCCGAGAGTTCAGGATTACTCTTTAAGAGCCATCTTCGCTGGGTGATTCCGTTGGTTTTATTGTTGAATCGTTCCGGATAAACTTCATACCAGTGTTTTAGTTCCACATTTTTCAGTAAATTTGTATGCAGCTCTGCTACACCGTTGGTGGAATGGGTTCCGTAAATCGATAGCCAGGCCATTTTAATACTGTGATTATGAATAATCTCATAGTCAGCGGTATGGGTGATGCCTTTTTCCCGCAGTTCCACAATCAGCTGGTTATTAATCCGATGAATGATCTCATAAATCTCCGGCAACAGTTGTTTATAAAAATCCACCGGCCACTGTTCCAAGGCTTCCGCCATCAGCGTATGATTGGTATAGGCCAGGGTTTTTGTTGTCACTTCCCAAGCCTCTTCCCAGCTCAATTCCTCCTGGGTGGTCAGCAGTCTCATCAATTCCGGTACGGCCACCGCCGGATGGGTGTCATTTAACTGTATGGCATGGAATTTATGAAAGTCATGGAAGTTCGTATTCGTTTCCTTGTATTTATGAATCAGGTCCTGTAGGGATGCGGATACGAAAAAGTACTGCTGTTTTAATCGTAAAATTTTTCCCTCTTCCGTGGAATCGTCGGGATAGAGGACTTTGGATATGGCGCTGGCTTTGATTTCTTCTTCCAGGGCTCCCTGGTAGTCCTGGCGGTTAAAGGTTTCAAGGTCAAAGGCTTTTTTCCCGTGGGCTTCCCAGAGTCTAAGGGTATTGATCGTATTTTTCCCATACCCGATAATGGGCATATCAAAGGGCACGGCTACCACTTCTTCATCATAAAACTTTACAATTACCGCCCGATCTCTTCTTTTGATCGACCAGGGATCGCCGTCCCTCGTCCAGTCATCGCCCTTTTCCACTTGAAAACCGTTTTTGAATTCCTGTTTGAAGATTCCGTATTGATATCGAATGCCATACCCCATTAAGGGGTAGTCCAGCGTTGCCGCAGAGTCCAAAAAGCAGGCAGCCAGTCTTCCCAGTCCGCCATTTCCCAGGGCTGCATCTTCTTCCTGTTCTTCCAAGGCTTCTAGATCAATTCCTTCTTCCTCAAGGATTTCTTCGATCTCCTTTTTCCGCTGCATATTGATCAGATTGTTTGTTAAGGCTCTACCCATAAGGTACTCGGAAGAAAGGTAATAAGCTTTTTTTGAATTTGTAAAGCGCTCCTCGCTTTCGATCCAGTCCGGCGTAATTTCTCCCATAATCACCTTTGCCAAGGCATGGTATTTTTCCTTTTCTGTGGCACTTTTTAATTTTTTCTTGGATTCCGTAAATAAATAGGTTTCCATTTTTTCCAAGATCATTTGCTTGTCCATATTATAACCTCCCGTAAGTCCTGTTCATATCATAAATCTTTGTTGCCAACATGTGGGATAGCTGCTGGTATTCCATTCGCCAATCCCAGTTATCGCCCAGGGTAGAAGGGATATTCATCCGCGCTTCATCCCCCAGGCATAAAAAATCCTGCATGGGAGCCACTGCAATACTCGAAACCGAGCTCCAGGCCCCACGAATCATCCCCCAGGAATAACCTTCCTGCTGATCCAGTTTTAAATATTTTTTGGCGAAATTCAGTTCTTTCTCCGGGATATTTTCAGCCCAGCCCATTACGGTATGGTTATCATGGGTTCCGGTGTATACCACGGAGTTCTTAGTATAATTATGGGGAAGATAGTCGCTTTCCTCCCGGGGATCAAAGGCAAACTGTAAGACCTTCATCCCTGGAAATCCTGATTCTTCGATGAGTTTTTCCACCTCCGGAGTGAGATATCCTAAATCCTCCGCAATAATTTTCAGCTCTCCCAGTTCCGATTTTATGGCCTCGAAGAGTTCCATTCCCGGGCCCTTGGTCCACTCACCGAAAATCGCGGTATCCTCTTCGTAGGGAACTTCCCAGTAGGCTTCAAACCCTCGAAAATGATCAATTCGAAGCACATCATAGAGTTTGAAGCTGTGGGCAATTCGCTTAATCCACCACTGATAGCCATTCTCTTTCATATTTTCCCAGTCATAGATGGGATTGCCCCACAGTTGTCCTGTGCTGGAAAAGGCATCGGGGGGACAACCGGCCACGGTAATGGGTTTGTAGTTCCGATCCAATTGAAAGAGGTTCGGATGTTTCCATACATCGGCACTATCCTCGGAAACATATATCGGCAGATCTCCGATAATTGCAATTTTTCGTTCATTCGCGTATTTTTTCAGTCGATGCCAGTGCTTGTCAAAAAAGTACTGGGTGAAGACCCAAAAGAAGATTTCTTCCCGGTGGTTGGCCACAAAACTGCGAACGGTCTCAGAGCGCCAATTTCGGTAATCCTTATCCCACTCCAGCCAGGATTTCTCTCCGTGGGTTTTCTTAATCGCCATATAGAGGGCAAACTCCTGTAGCCAGGAACTGTTTTCCTGGTAATATTCTTCCAGTTCGCTCTTTAACCCCTCTTTTCCCCGATCATAGGCTTTTCTGAGCAGCTCCATTTTTTCCTCGTATAAGTGAAGATAATCGATGCTTTCGGGATTTTTATTCAGATTTGCCTGGGCGATTTCCTCTCTTCGAAGAAAACCCAGATTGATTAAATCATCAAAATCGATAAAATAGGGGTTCCCGGCAAAGGCGGAAAAGCTTTGATAAGGGGAATCTCCATATCCGGTAATGCCCAGGGGAAGAATTTGCCAGTGATTGACCCCGGACTTTTCTAAAAAATCCACAAAGGCATAGGCTCCTTTTCCAAAATCCCCGATGCCGTAGTCTCCCGGCAGGGAGGATATGTGCAGCAAAATTCCATTTGAACGTTTAAACATAGCGTCCTCCTTCTTCTTTTTCTCCCAGTTTCTTTTCTCCCGGCGTCCTTAAGCCTTAACCGGATAATCAATGGTCTTTATGGTTCCGTGTTCATCCATAATGGTAAAGTGAATCATTTTTACATCCTTATGAGGGTCCTGCACGTCGATAGCATAGGACTTTCCTTGTTTTTCAATGATTACTCTCATGCGTATACGTTCCTTTAAATCCAGGCTTATGCCGTCATCATCATAGAGCACATACTCTCCCCGATCGGTGATAAAGGCTAATATATCCAGCTCTTTCATGGAAAGATTCGAAACGTTTTTCCCGGGTCTGCCCAAGGGGATCATTCGGTTTTCCCGCAAATAAAATCGTAGACAATTCAGATCATAGGGTAGGATCTGCGGCCCCCCCGGGGCCAGGCTCATCTGAGCATCCTCTTCTGTAACCGTAACCAGGGCCATTTTCTCCGGAAGGTTCACAAGCCGTTGGGTCTGATTTTTTTTATAGATCGGAGCAAGCATAAGTTCTTCTCCGATCAGAATCTGATCTTCAATTTCCTCATAACCCTCAGAAAATTCGAAGGCCAGCGGTTTAAAAAGAAGTTGATAGTCCTGTACCGCTTGCATATAGGTCCCATACAGGTAGGGAATTAATCGATAGCGGCTCTTTAGAAGGCCTCGGGTGTCCTTTAATACTTTTTCCGTAAAGGCATAGGGCTCCTGGGCTCTCGTATCCAGTGCCGAGTGATTTCTAAGCAGCGGCGTAAATACGCTGAACTGCAACCATCGGGTAAGGAGCTCTCCGGAGCACTGGCCTCCGAAGCCTCCGGTATCCGCACCGATATAGTAAAATCCACACATATTGATGGAGGGCATCATTCGAATATTTTCCTCTAAATGTGTCCACCAGGAAGCATTATCGCCGGTCCAGATGCCTCCATAGCGGTGCATTCCGATGCTTGAGGCTCTGGAAATCAGTAGGAAGCGTTTATTCAGGTGTTTTTTCAGCCCGTAGTTTGCCGCCCGGGTCATGTAATCCCCATAAAGGTTGTGTACATCCTTATGGAGGTGCTTTTCACCCTCTAGGCGGTGGTAAAACCGCTGATGGTAGTCTTCATCATTTAACAGATCCGCAAAAGCATCTTTCAGTTCAAAAAATTTATGAACATTCAGATTTTTCCCCCGGTAATTCGAGGCTAATTCCACGGCATCCTCCAAATTTTTCTCATCATAGAAGATGGCCGGCTCATTCATATCGTTCCATACCCCTTCAATCCCCAGGTCCGTTAAAAATTGATACTGATCTCCGAACCACTTCCTTGTATCACTTTGTAAAAAGTCCGGAAAGTGTACTTTTCCCGGCCAAACCGCCGCAACATAGGGCTTGTTCTGATCGTCCACGCAAAAATGGTTTCCGGCGATCCCTTCTTCATAAATCCCGTAGCCCGGTTCAATTTTCACACCGGCGTCAATGATCGGCACCAGATAGACGCCGTCATCTTTGAGCTTGCCTACGAATTCATCGAATTTTGGGAAGCGCTTTTCCGAAACCGTGAAATTTTTAAAGTCCTCCATATAGTCCAAATCCAAGTAAATGCCATCCAAGGGAAGGTCTTTCTCTTGGAACATACTGTATACCTCTTTAATTTCCTCCAAATCCTTATAGCCCCAGCGGCTTTGAAAATAGCCAAAGGCCCATTTCGGTGGGATATAGGCTTTTCCAATCACTTGAAGAAATCGCGAAATGATTTCGAGGATAGTGCTTCCGGGAATTTTCAATAGGGAAAAGTCTTTTCCCTGAATCTTCACGGTGAAGATTTTTTCATCGGTAAAACCCGCATCATAGATGATCTCCCCGGGAAAATCTATAAAATACCCTGTTTGCTCCTGTTTATTAACATGAATAAAGAAATTATGGGCACCGTACAGTTCACTTTTATCCTCGGTATGATTGGCTTCATCCCGACAATAGGACCGGAGCTTCGTGCCCCGTCGGTTGATCCCGCCTAAGTTCTCCCCAAGGCCGTAGATTCGGTCTTTTGGACCCAGGTCAAATTCCAGCCTTGTTGCATCTCCCAGTACAACTTTTTCCGTAAATTCGAGGTCTTTCGGTATGCCTTTATCCAATAGTACCTTTGTATCGACGGGCTCTCCGAATTCGAAGCGCGCGATATGATTGCTTAGTTTATAAGACTGCAACATTTCCCCTCCTTTTTCAAGCTTCAGGTCATGCATGGTTTTATGCAAACGATTGCCTTCGTTTTTTTTATATAATATCATACTTTTTGTGCTTTGTAAGTACTTTCAGAAAATTTACTCCTCCATCACAAACATTCCGCTGCCTAAAATCCCCGCGTCATTTTTCAGCTCGGCAATCACGATTTCTGTAGGGTTTAATGCTTTCACATAGGTACGCTCTTTGGTCTTCTTTCGCAGTTCTTCCAGAAAGAGATCTCCGCTTTCACTAATGCCTCCGCCAAGGGCGATCACTTCCGGGTCAAAGATATTAATCAGATTGGCGATTCCGATGCCGAGATAATGAACAAATCGATTCAATGCTTTTTCTGCCACAGGATCCTTTTCTTCCACCGCTTTGAAAATTTGTCGGGCATTCAGGGTTTTTTCCGGATCCTTCACGATATTTTCCAAGCTTGAGGCTTCCCCGCCCTCGATAAGACGGGTTACGTATTTTATCAGCGCCGTTGCCGATGCAAAAGTTTCCA
>JBEPWR010000032.1:0-10155 GCA_041642335.1 Eubacteriales bacterium | reverse complement strand
TTGCAGAACCCAGCACCACCTGGGCCCCTTCTTTTTCACTGCGGTATCTTGCGACTTCTATGGCATGATACTTGGGACTTTGTTCGGATTTATAGGTATATTCATGTTCTTCGTCCACAACAATCATCCCGAGGTTTTTCACATTGGCAAAGATCGCAGACCTTGCTCCGATCACGATTTTGGCCTTCCCCTGCTGGATCTTTTCCCATTCATGGTATCGCTCCCTTAAACTTAGGGAGCTGTGAATCAGGGCAATGGCATTTCCGAAACGGGCCGTAAACCGTTCCATCGTCTGAGGGGTCAGGGAGATCTCCGGAACCAGCACGATGGCCGTTTTCCCCGCTTCGAGGGCCTTTTCGATTAACCCGAGATAAATCTCGGTCTTCCCGCTGCCGGTAACTCCGTGCAGTAAGAAGGTTTTTCCTTTTTCCTTTGTTTTAAGCCTTTCCTTAAAATCCTGCTTCATTCTGTTAAGGGCATTTTCCTGTTCCGGGGTTAAGGGTACCCTGGGCGGATTAAGGGGAGGCTTCATGTTTAGAAGTTGTGATGTCTTTTCTTTTTCTATAATTTCAATAATTCCTTTTTTCTGTAAGGACTGCGCGGCATTTTTATAGACACTTTTAATCTCCGGCAGGGACTCCATCAAAAATTCCTCATCCGTCGCAAGTCTTCGTAGGATTTCCCTTTGCCGCTTGGCATTTTTCGGGATCTTTTCCAGCCACTGATCAATATCCTCCCCGGATACCCTTCGCCTCAGATACACATCCTTTTTTTCTTTAATATTTCCATAAGCCTTCGGCGGTGCCACGGCGGAAATCCCTTCCATATAGGTGCAAAGATAGGTCTTTTTCATCCACAGAATCATATCAATCTGAAGCTCAGACAAGGGTGGTACGTTTTGTACCACCCCTTGGATATTTTTTATGGAGTACCGTGGTTTTTCGATATCCCGGAATCCCAGGATATAACCTTCCATCTTTTTATGACCCTTCCCGAAAGTCACCTCTACTCTGCTTCCTAAGTGAATTTCATCCCTTAATTCCTGTGGAATTTTATAATCGAAGGGACGGTCGGTATGATGCGAATTTTGATCGATAATGACCTTGGCAACTTCCATAAAACCCTTCCTTTCTTTCCTCAGCCCAGGCTTTAACGGTTGGTTTCCTTCACCTTGAGCACCTTATCGATAATCTCATGGGCGATGGCGGATTTTTCCACTTTCTCCGTCTTTGTGTATTTCCCGTCTTTATCAATAAAATAGACGATATTGGTATCATGGGCGAAACCTGCCCCTTCCTCGGTTACATCATTGGCAACAATAAAGTCTAAATTTTTCTTTTGAATTTTTTCTTTCCCATGTTCAATTACATTTTCCGTTTCAGCGGCAAAACCCACATGGATTTTACCCGCTTCTTTGATTTTTCCCATTTCCAATAAAATATCAGGATTTCGAACCAGGGTCAACTGAAATTCCTCTTCCTTGTTTTCTTTTTTCATCTTCTGGGGATTTTGCAACTTCGGTCGGTAATCCGATACCGCTGCGGATTTGATCAATACATCACACTTCGGATAGGTTTTTTTCACCGCTTCAAACATCTCCTCAGCGGTTTCCACCGGGATAAATTCCACGCCTTCCGGTATTTTCAGACTTGAGGGTCCGGAGATCAGACTGACCTGTCCCCCCCGTTTTACAATGGCTTTTGCAATTTCATAGCCCATCTTTCCTGTGGAGTGATTGCTCAGAAAGCGGACGGGATCAATGACTTCCCGGGTAGGACCGGCGGTTACCAGAAATCGAAGCCCTTCCAGATCCTTCTTTGGGGTTTCGGATTCCTGTTGATAGATCCTTTGTAGTTCCTCAAGGATCACCGGCACGTCCTGAAGCTTACCCTGTCCTTCATCACCGCAGGCTAAAATTCCGCCCTTGGGAGGAATAATATGGTATCCCCGCTCCATTAAGGTTGCAATATTTTTTTGCACCACCGGATTCTCAAACATTTTGGTATTCATGGCCGGCGCAAATACCACCGGTTTGTCCGATGCCATAATCGTTGTGCTCAGCATATCATCCGCAATTCCCGCGGCCACTTTCCCGAGGATATTCGCGGTTGCCGGTGCAATCAGTAAAATATCGGATTTCTGTGCTAAGGAAATATGTTCCATATCCCAGTATTTCGGGCTTTCGAACATATTAACAATGACGGGGTTTCCCGTTAATGACTGAAAAGTATAGGGTGTGATAAATTCGGTAGCGGACTGTGTCATAATGACATCGATCCCTGCTCCGATTTTTTTCAACCCGCTGATAATCTCACAGGCTTTATAGGCGGCGATTCCTCCGGTTACTCCCAGCACTACATTTTTTCCTTGTAACATTCCATCACCTACTCTTCCTTCAGGGTTGTATAGTAAATATTTCCTTCATAGATTTCCTGTGTTGCGATGGATACCGCTTTATTGGAGTTCGGCATATCCACCGTGGGAATTGCCCCTAAATTAATTTCTCTTGCTCTTTTTGCTGCCAGTACCACTAAGGTATACTTGCTGCCCACAATTTCTACCAAATCATTTACTGATGGGTTTAACATTGATAACACTCCTTTAGATATATTTTTCTATCAATTCCTGATAGTTTCTTTCGGTCTTTAACTTTTCTGCCAGTAAAATACTTTGCACATCGAAGGTTGCCCGGTCCACATCATCGTTGATCACACCGTAATTGTATTCATGTATTTTTTGAATTTCCTCCTTCGCGGCATCCAGGCGTTTTTCCATATCCTCTTCGGTTTCCGTCCCTCTGCCGACGATGCGGCTTTTTAAATCTTCAATTTTGGGCGGGAGAATGAAAATAAATACCCCCTCGGGAAACTTTTCTTTCACCTTCAGAGCCCCTTCCGTATCAATTTCCAAAAGGACATCATTTCCCTCTTCAAGCTGCTGCATAACGTTTTCCTTCGGCGTTCCGTAAAAATTATCATAAACCTTGGCATATTCCAAAAATTGATCCTTTTCCAGGCGTTCTTTGAAGGCTTCCATTGTGAGAAAATAATAATTTTCCCCTTCAACTTCTCCCGCTCTCGGAGCTCTGGTTGTGGCCGATACGGATACGTGAATACTCGGATCCTTTTTTAATAAAGCTTTGCAGATCGTTCCCTTTCCTGCCCCTGAAGGTCCGGATATTACAATTAACAAACCGCTTTTTTTCATACCATCCCTCTTTCTGCTAATTTCTTTCGCTGCTTATTTTCAGCACTTTTCGGTCCTATTTTTCCGCTTTTTCAAAATCCATTTCCACGGGTATTTCCGTTTCCTCTTTTTCAGAATTCTCCAGGCGTTGAGCCACGGTTTCAGGCTGCACCGCCGATAGTATCACATGTTCGCTGTCCGTAACAATAACGGCTCTTGTTCGCCTCCCATAGGTGGCATCCACCAGCATACTTCTTTCCCTTGCCTCCTGAATCATTCTTTTAATCGGAGCTGACTCGGGGCTCACAATGGCGACAATCCGACTGACCGCCACGATACTTCCAAATCCGATATTGATTAATCCTCCACTCATTCTCTTCCTCCTTAGATCCTCTCCCGGAATGACAATCATGGTGAAATACGGTTATTCGATATTTTGAACCTGTTCCCGCATTTTTTCCAAGGAGCTTTTTATCAAAACCACATTGTTGGAGATCTGGGTATCATGGGACTTTGATGCAATGGTATTGATTTCCCGGTTCATCTCCTGAATAATAAAATCCAACTTTCGGCCCTTGGGTTCCTGGATTTCCAGGGCTTTTTCAAATTGATCGATATGACTTTTCAGCCGAATGATTTCTTCGTTGATATTGCTCTTATCCGCAAAGAACACCACTTCTGACTGGATCCGTTCTTCGTCAATTTCTATCTGGTCCTTGGTAAGCTCAGTAATCCTTTCCAAAAGCTTTTCCCTATAGCTTTCCACCTGGGCAGGTCCCAATTCCCGGATGATTTCCAAAGACTCTTCCAGCTCTTTTAAAAGATCCCCCAAATCCTTTTTCGTTTTGCTTCCCTCATTGTTTCGCATCCCTGTCATTTGTGTCAGTGCCTGGGTTAAGGCCGTAGTAATTCCTTCTTCAATGACTTCCATATCCTCTTCTTTCGTATCGAGGGTAATGACTTCCGGCAGTCGCGCCAGGGAAAGGGTGTTTACATCGTGGGTTACGGAGAGATGTTCTCCAATGGCTTTAAGCCCCTCAAAGTATCCCTTGGCAAGGGCCAGGTCCACTTTCACTTCCCCTTCGGCCTCTCCCGTGGTTTCGTAATTTACGAAGACGTCAACTTTTCCCCGTTTAACCCGTTCTTTAATCATTTTTCGCATGGATTCTTCGAAGCTTAAAAATCGTTTAGGCATTCGGATATTCATATCTAAATACCGATGATTCACAGACTTCATTTCAATGGAAAAGGTTTTGTTTCCCACCTGGGTCTCCCCTCTTCCGAAACCGGTCATGCTGATTAACATACGTCACCCTCCTATATTGAGTATTTTAATTCATACCTGCCTTCACAAATCTTTTCCGCAGGACCACTCATCGTGATCATTTTCTGCGCTTCCAGAATTTCAATTTCCAGGCTTCCGCCGGGTGAGTGGGCCTTTACCCTGGCAGAAAGTCTGCCGAGGAGATTTCCGAGTACGACCACTGAGGTCATTCCGGTACCGCAGCCCAGAGTATATCCGCAGCCCCGCTCCCAGGTCCGGATTGTAACGTTTTCCCGGTCCACAATCTTGGCAAAGTTTACATTGGTGCCTTCAGAAAAGGCCTTGTGCTTCTCCAGCATGGGACCGATCGTATTAACCCTTGTATCCGTGAGATCTTCTTCAAAAATCACGATATGAGGAACTCCCACTACAAGACTTCCGATTTCCAGGTTTTCTTCTTGTATTTTTAACCTTGTCTGTAAATACTCCAGACGGAACCAGCCCATCTCCACCTTGATTGTTTTAGCAGATCCCTGCTGGTCCAAGTCGGTAATGGTAACCTGTTTTACACCATCCAGGGTTTCAACTGAAAAACTCCGGTCCTTTACGAGCTTTTGATCATAGGCAAACTTGGAAAAGGAACGCAGTCCGTTCCCGCACATTTTTGCAAGGGATCCGTCCCCGTTATAATACATCATTCTGATGTCCGCTTTTTCACTTTTTCTTACCACCATAAAACCATCGGCTCCCACACCGAAACGCCGGTTGCAGATATTTTTGGCCACATAGGAGTAATCGATGTTTTCCCCTAAGGACTCTACGATGATAAAGTCATTTCCGATACCCTGAATTTTCACAAAATCGATTTTCATGATTTTCCTCTCATTTTCTTGTTTTTTTTAGATCAAGCTTTAAATTATTATAACAAATCTTTTGTTTTTTAACCACTAAGGGACAAAGATTCTTTTTTTATTTTCCCAAGCCTCCCCGGTTTTTGCCTTCCTTCCGGTTTTATGCTATATTTAAGCCATAACCCCTGGAGGAGGAAATAACATGGCACTAGACGGCACTTTACTATACGGTTTACAAAATGAATTGGAAGATCTTTTACTTGACGGAAAGGTGGATAAAATTCATCAGCCGGAAAAAGATGAAATCCATCTCTTAATCCGCAACAACAAAATTAATTATCGACTGCTATTATCCGCCCATAGCAATTATCCCCGGGTTCATCTTACGAAAATGAACAAAACCAATCCCAAGAAAGCCCCCAATTTTTGTATGCTTCTTCGTAAAACCCTCCAAAACGGAAGAATTCGAAGCATTGAACAACCCTACTTTGACCGGGTCATAAAAATCACCATTGATTCCTATGATGAACTAAATATTCTGCAGCCGAAGGAACTGATCATCGAAATGATGGGCAAACACAGCAATATCCTCTTAGTGGATGGCACAAGCAAAAAAATTATCGACAGCATTAAAAGAGTGGGAATGGAGGTCAGCAGTCTTCGCCAGGTCCTGCCGGGGCTGATGTATGAACACCCGCCCTTAGATAAAGCTTCTCCCTTCGAAATTCAGTCCTTAGCGGAGTTTAAAGAGACCCTTACTGCAAACCCGATGGATTCCTTAATCAAGGGACTTTTCGGAAATATCGTCGGTTTTTCTCCCCTGATTTCCCGGGAGCTTATTGAAAGAGCCGGCCTTGACGAAGACCAAAAGGTGGGGGCGGTCAATGACGAGGATTTTTATGAGTTATACCAGGAGTATAAGAAGCTCTTGGATCATTTAAAAAATAAAAGATTCTCCCCTGCGGTCTACCTGGAAAAGGACAAACCGAAAGCCTTCAGTATCTATCCCCTGACCCATCTTTCGATTTATGAACGCAGGGATTTCGACAAGATCAGCGAACTGTTGGAGTATTACTATTATACCAAGGACCATAAGGAGCGCCTAAAACAAAAATCCCAGGATCTTCGAAAAACCGTGAGTTTGAAACTCCAGCGACTGGTAAATAAATACGGAAAGTTGGAAAAGGACTACAAAAATGCGGAAAATGCCGAGGAACATAAATTAAAAGGGGATTTGGTCACCGCAAATCTGCACCGTATGCAAAAGGGTGACAAAGAAATCACCGTTCAAAACTTTTATGATCCGGAACAAAAAAACCTGACCATTCCGCTGAATGTTCGCATGAGTCCTTCGGAAAATGCACAGAAATTCTATAAAAAGTATAACAAAGCGAAAAATGCCTTGATCGAAATCCGCAAGCAACAGATTCGAACCAAAAGAGAAATTGAATACCTGCAAGGGATTCTTACCAGTATCGACCACGCTCAGGACCTGGAGGATATCGAAGAAATCCGGGAGGAGCTGGAGGAGCAGCACTATGTAAAATCCAAAAACAAAGGCAGAAAAAAGAAGCCTTCCGCTGCAAAACCCCTGGCTTTCGAAACCGCTGAGGGTTTCCGGGTTTTGGTCGGGAAAAACAATAAACAGAATGAAAAAATCACGTTTAAAATCGCCAAAAAAGAAGACCTCTGGTTTCATGTAAAGGACCAGCCCGGTTCCCATACCGTGATGCTTTTAGAGAATCAAACCCCTTCCGGGGAAAGCATCCTGGAGGCCGCAACCTTAGCTGCCTATCATAGTAAGGCCAAAGATGCAACGAAGGTTCCCGTTGACTATACCGAACGAAAACATGTGAAAAGTCCCAAGGGTTCCAAACCCGGCATGGTGTTTTACGAAAACTTCTCAACGATTTTAGTGGATGCCTTGGAGGAAAATGTAAAAAAGATCAAAAAAGTGGCCAATCCCTAAGGATTGGCTCTTTTTTTGTTTGCACCGCTAGTATTCCCACTTATTTAGTAATCGATACCCGGTCCTTACCGTCCACTTCGGCAAGCTCCACTTTCACAATTTCATTTTTTGAGGTGGGCACATTCTTCCCGACGTAATCCGCCCGTATCGGTAATTCTCTATGCCCCCGGTCAATCAGAACCGCGAGTTGGATCACCTGAGGACGGCCGATATCGGTCACTGCGTCAAGGGCTGCTCGTGTGGTTCTCCCGGTATACAATACATCATCCACCAGGATGACAATTTTATTCTCGATATCCCCGGGAATCTCGCTCTTATTCAGTACCGGTTCCGTATTTTTCTCTGTAAGGTCGTCCCGATATAAGGTAATGTCCAACTTTCCCACCGGAACTTCGATTCCTTCAATTTCTAAAAGCCGCTTTGCAATCCGATCCGCCAAGGGTACACCACGGGTTTTTATCCCAACAAGCACCAGATTCTCGATTCCTTTATTCTTTTCAATAATCTCATAGGAAATCCGGGTGATGGAGCGTTTGATCGCATTTTCATCAAAAATATTTTTCAATCAGTCTCTCCCCTTTCTTAAGCTGCTGATAATTTCTTGAAAATAATCCGGTACCGGGGAATCAAATTCCATATATTCCTCCGTCACCGGGTGAATAAAGCCTAAGGTCTTTGCATGGAGCATTTGTCCCTTTAGGGAGAAATGGGCTTTCGTCGGACCGTACACCGGATCCCCTACCAGAGAATGTCCGATATACTGTAAATGAACCCGGATTTGATGGGTTCTTCCGGTTTCCAGCCGGGCCTCCGCCAAAGAGTATTTTTCGAAACGCTCCAATACGGTAATATGGGTTTTCGCAAATCTTCCGCTGTCTACAACCGCCATTTTCAACGGGTTATTCGGGGACCTTCCAATCGGTGCATCGATTACCGCTTTTTCTTCCTCAATAACCCCATGAACCAGTAAGAGATACCGGCGGGATACGGTTCGGTCCTTTAACTGCTTTTGCAGACTTCGATGGGCCTGGTCCGTCTTTGCCACCATTAAGAGTCCGGAGGTGTCTTTATCAATTCTGTGAACGATCCCCGGTCGGATTACCCCATTGATGGAAGAGAGCTTTCCCTGACAATGATACATCAGGGCATTTACCAGGGTTCCTTCATAATTTCCGGCTCCGGGATGAACAACCATCCCCTGGGGCTTATTGACGACCAGGAGGACCTCGTCTTCATAGACAATCTCAATCGGAATATTTTCCGCCTTAATTTCCAAGGGTTTGGGCTCCGGAATTTCTATGACAACTTCGTCCCCTTCCTTTAAAAGGGTGCGATTTTTTCCGGGCTCCTGATTTATCAGGGCGCGATTTTCCTTGATCAGCTTTTGTAAATAGCTCCGGCTGTAGTCCTCCAAATTATCGGCTAAATATACATCCAACCGCTTACCCTCATCTTCCGAATCCAGGATAAATTCATGTTTCTCCATTTTTACAGCCCCTTTTCTATGGCTTTTTCATAGAATATAATTATCCCGATGGTAATTATGGTCCCTACAACAATGGCCATATCCGCAACATTCCATACCGGCCAGATTCTAAAGTCAATAAAATCCACAACAAAACCCAGATAGACCCGATCGATTAAATTACCGATCGCTCCGACCAAAATCAGGTTTAACCCGATCTTTAAAATCCTGATTTCCGGGTCCATCTGACGCAAATACCAAAGGATAAAGATCAATGTGGCAACGGTGGCTACAATAAAAATCCATCGCTGGTCCTGAAGAATCCCGAAGGCTGCGCCCCGATTCTCCACATAGGTTAAGTGGAATATATTTTCAATAACCGGAATACTGCCTACCTCCTGAAGATAATTATACGCCCAGTATTTTGTTGCCAGGTCTATAAATAGTATTATAATAAACATCGATACGATCAATACAAAAACTCCTTCCTCGGGTCTAGGAAACCTCTTCTTTTAAAATGTCTCTGACCAATTCTTTCGAACGAAAAGCGGCTTTTGTCACAAAAGCCTTATAATTGTTGTTTGCAGAACCATCCGCTTTATCCGACATTGTGCGGACTACCACGAAAGGGATCTGATTCATATAACAGGCTTGGGCAATACTGGCCCCTTCCATTTCTGTACACTTGGCCTGGAATTCTTTCTCCAGCCGGTCTTTCATGGCTGTACTGCTGACAAAGGTATCCCCGGATACAATTTTCCCCATTTGCACCTGGGCTTTACCGAAGCGTTTAACCCCTTTTGTATAAGCTTTGTTGACCAAAGACGGACTTGCTGGAAAAATTGAGGTGGTCATTCTCGGGATTTCCCCAAGATTGTATCCGAACTCTCTGGCGTCCACATCGTACTGTTGCAATTCTGTGGAAACCACAATATCAAGAATATCCAGACTCTCATCGATGGCTCCCGCTACCCCGGTATTTATGATTTGTTCCACTTTAAATTCACTGATCAGAATCTGTGCGCAGATCGCCGCATTGACCTTCCCGATTCCGCTTCGAACCAAAACAATGGATTTCTCCTCCAGGGTTCCCTGATAAAAACGAAGCCCTGCAATCTCCTTTTCCAGATGCACCTGCATCTCTTCCTGTAGAATCTCTACTTCTTCATCCATAGCTCCAATTATTCCATATTGAATCATGATAATCAATCCTTTCTATTAATTTATTTCAAATAATTTATTTCAAAAAAAATCTCGCCCTCAAACTTTGGAGCGAGTTTCTTTCTTTAGTCAATTTCATCATCCTGATTAAAGTCCGCATCAAGAATGGTACTTAACTGAGATTCCAACAGGGTCTTACATCGCACTTTGAAAATATTCATCTGTTTTTTGGCTTCCTCATGCTGATCTTCGATTTTTT
>JBEPWR010000031.1:0-10347 GCA_041642335.1 Eubacteriales bacterium | reverse complement strand
TATTTGTTAAGCTTTTTTCTTAGAGATTCTTCTTCCTTTTCTTCTTTTGCTTCTTTTGTTTCTTTTTGCTCCTTTTGCTTTTATCAATCAAATCAGCGTGTATGGCCATACTTCTGACATTTGAAAACAATAAAAAAAGAGACCCATCTAAGAGTCTCTTCAGCAACAACAGTATCAACATCTTATGGTAGCCTTCTACCATGCCAATGTTCTATTATTCCCTCTGCTAAACAAGAGTTCTCTTACATATCTATTATTTTTCCATGCAAAATAACTGTAGCTTACATAATAATAGCTCCAGTAAAAGTTAAAATAATAGCTGTTGAGTTTTTGACCCCTGTTCAGTTGAGTGGACATTGCAATCATTCCTTTGCAAGATAATTTACAGACGATTATATGCCTTATAGGTCCGGCTGTCAATAGATTTTTAAAAGATTCCAAATATTTTTAATGCTTATATTTTTTTAGCGCATATCAAACTTCTCAATGGGCTCCGGTCCTCGAAGCACTTTTCGTTTTATGGTAAGAACCCCATCAGAATCCGGAATCATTCGCCACTGTATTAGCATGATGTTGCCTTCGACGATTTCGATGCCGGTAATCCTTCTGGGATATACACAGCAACCGGTATTAAAATAGGGAAGCTCCCCTTCTTTTGGATACTTAACTCTATGCGTGTGGCCGCAAACAAGCATTTTTTTATGTTCTTTAATCCATTTGTTATAGTTTCTTTCAATTTTATGCTGCTTATGAACATTTTTTACCGGACTTGCAGGGCTTCGAATACCAAAAGAATGAAAGAACCTCCAGAAGTATTTCAGGGAGAACATGGCAAAAGGCCAAAACTGATCGTTTAAAATATCCCCCTGGTGCCCGTGGACGATGAAAATTTCCTGCCCGGTCTTTTCCACCTTCAAGACTAAGGCCTCCTGTGGTTTAATCCCTTTTAAAAGATCATTTTCAACCTCATAATAATGATCATAAAAGGTCTCATAGTTTTTCCGGACATATTTTTTCTTTTCCAAGAATATATTATGATTGCCATAGATCATTATAAAACGACCATCCTCATGGAATTTTCGAATCCTGCTGAATACGCCGGCATGGGCCTTTTTTATATGTCCAAACTTATGCTCCCAGAGCTCATCCCCGTCCCCGGCTTCAATATAGGTGTAGCCTTCATCAAAATAGTGTTTAAGGGCATATAAATACGTATTTTCATTTCTGCTGAACTCATCGGATATGCTTCCGTTACCTCGGTGGCAGTCGCTGAATAAAATATACTTTGATTTCTCATCAATCATTTCCAACTTTGCATTTTGATAAGCTTTTGTCAGTAGGTTTACGGTGTTCACTGTCATCACTCCCATGAATTTTTACGTATTATGTCTTTTTATACCCGGTTTTTAGAATTAAAAGCGCATTTTTATGCTAAATACTAAATACTGTACGCGAACTTCGATAAAGCTTACTGTTTAATCTTCGGCTGTCCCGGGTAACTTTTTTTATATGACACTTTATCAATTTCACAAAGGAGGGGCAGTATGGCAAACCTTATAAAAAAATTCCATCCCAGATCCCTGAAAAAATTAAGCGGTCACCTTTATGGACTGATCCGAAGAAAACTTTGGCTAAAGATTTTGTTTGCCTTAGCCGTTGGGGTTGTCGTGGGAATAATCTTCAGTCCCGATATGGAAATCCTCAGTGAGACAGCCTCGGATACCCTTGGTAACTGGCTGGCAATTCCGGGACAGATCTTTCTGGGCCTGATCCAAATGATCGTGGTCCCCCTGGTTTTTGCTTCAATTATTACGGGACTTGCCTCCAGTGAGGATGTAGAACAGCTGAAAAAACTCGGTTCCAGAATTATCCTCTATTTTATTATGACTACGGTGGTGGCCATTACCATCGGACTGACCGTCGCTCTCATTATCCAGCCGGGAACCTATATCGATATGGATGAACTCGGCGTTTCCGTCGCAGATGCCGATGTTGTGGAAAACGATGAAGCCCCCGAGGATATAAGTGTGGAGGAGGTTCCCGATATGCTGACCAACCTTTTACCGGAGAATCCTTTAGGCGCCATGGTCGAAAAAGAAATGCTGGCGGTGGTATTATTCTCCATTATTATCGGATTCGCCCTGGTCTCCCTCGATCCCGATAAGGCCGCTCCCCTGATCGAAATTCTTGAATCCATTCAGGAAGTCTGTATGACCGTAGTTGAGTGGGCCATGTTGCTGGCGCCGCTTGCCGTATTCGGACTGATCGCTCAGATCACCATGCAGGTGGGCATTGAAGCCATGTTGGGAATGGGGGTTTATGTGGCAACCGTACTGCTGGGCCTGTTCTTTTTACTGATTTTTTATCTGCTGATTATTTTCTTCTATGTTAAAAAGTCGCCCTTCTGGTTTTTAGGCAAAGCCCGGGATGCCCAGCTGCTTGCCTTTTCCACTTCCAGTTCCGCGGCGGTCATGCCGCTGTCCATGGAGACTTCCGAGGACCAGTTAGGCGTGCGGTCCTCCATCTCCCAGTTTATCATTCCCCTGGGAGCCACGATTAATATGGACGGTACCGCCCTTTACCAAGGTGTGGCCACAATCTTTCTTGCCCAGGTATTCGGTGTGGAGCTGGCTCTAAGTCAGATCCTGTTAGTAATTATTACTGCCGTCGGCGCATCCATCGGATCGCCCTCCACCCCCGGTGTCGGAATCGTGATCCTCTCTATGGTTCTCAATAGTGTCGGGATCCCCGCAAGCGGTATTGCACTGATTATCGGTGTGGACAGAATCCTGGATATGAGCCGTACCTCCGTCAATGTTACCGGAGATTTAACGGCTACCATGGTCATGAATAAATTAATCCCCGGCAGTAAAAAAGAAGAACTTGAACAGGAAGAAACTGCATAATTGATTCATTGAAGGGTAAATAGTAATTAAAAGGAGGAATGCAGAATGATGAGAATTATTTCCAGTGGGGACAATCCCATTTTGCAAATCGAAGTGGGCGAGCGTATCACGGAAGAGGACTATGAAAAATTAAAGCCGGAAATAGAGAAAACGATTGAACAATACGGAAAAGTCAAATTCCTGTGCCGTATGGAAGAGATCCCGGACTTATCCCTGGGCGCAGTAGTGGAGGACTTTAAGATTTTCTTTAAGAATTTGACGAACCTCGACAAGGTTGCCGTGGTAGGAAGCGATGAAAAGCTGAAAAAACTTGTAAAAACCGATATTGTCCTTCCCAATGTGGATATGGAATACTTCGATTTTGAACAAATCGATGAGGCCTGGGCCTGGGTTAAAGAAGAATAGTTTTCCGGCGGATGGAAAAATCCGAAGGCAAAAATCCCGGATGCCAAGACCGATTTTGGTCTTGGCATCCGGGCTTTTTATTTTCCGAATCTCTTACAGCATTCTCGAAAAGGCTTCATAACGGGAACGAAGCACCTTCTCATGATGTTCCTCTTCCAGTTTCAGCTGTTCAAAAAACTTTTTCGCCTGGGGGTCCTCCACCTTATCCGCAAGCATCTGATAATTCTTTTGCGCTTCCACCTCATCTTCAATCGCTGCTAAAATCCAGTCCAGTATTTCCTGCATTTTCAAGTTTCCTCCCTGTCCAATATATTTAAACGGATGTGGAACTAGGCCAAGGTTCACGAGAGTTTCGTTACAACCAGGGTTATATCATCCGCAATTTTGCCATCTTCTACAAACTGCATAAAGTCTTCATGAATTCTCTCGGTAATCTGCTCAGGTTCTAAGGATCGGATGTTCTTTGCCAGTTTCTGATACCGGTCAGCATAATACTGCTTATCCGCTCGTTGCTCCGGTAAGCCGTCGGACATCATAAACAGGGTCATTCCGTGGGATAATTTTACTGTAGAATCCTCATATTTTAACAGATCCTGGTCGATCGCCGCTGAAATTGGCATACCGCTGTGATCCAGTTCGATTAAATCCCCTTCCTTCCGAATCAGAAAGGGCGACTCATGAAATCCGGCACTGCTATAGGTCAGTTCCATCGTCTTTATATCAAATACCACAAGAAACAGACAGACCAGATATTCATCGGGATATCCTTCCTTCCTGTACTGGGTCACCAGAAAATTGAGAATCTCCTTCGGCGACAGAAGTTGCCCTGGGGTATGCTGCAGTTGGAAGTAAGACTTGATGGTATCCTTGACAAAAATCGAGAGCATGGCACTGTCCAGCCCATGTCCTGAGACATCGGCGATAAAACATACATACTGATCAAAATAGTCATCCAGGAGCCCATTATCCACTTTGAACAGGTCAAAGAGATCCCCGCCAATATCCTCTGCGGGTAGGTAAAGATAGGAAAAGCATAGGCTGTCGGTCTCAGGAAGGTGTTCCGGCAGGAACTGCTGATGGATCTTCGTCGCATTTACAACCTCCGTATCCAGCTTTCTACGCAATCTCTCATGCTCGACATCCTTCTTATTGCCATACATATATAAGAGATCATTCTTCCTGCAAACCTTCAGGGGCAGCTTTCTTAAGCCGCTTTTCCCCGCAAACAAGAAATTTTTCCCCTCCGAAGGGGTTTCTCTTGCCTCATTCATAAAGGACTTCGCCTTACCTATGTAGGTTTTCTCAATAATCCCTAAAAAGTTCTGCTCAAGGAGCTCCGTCTTTTCATAGCCCAAGTGTGAATGCATCGCCCTGTTGGAAAATATAATGGTTCCCTCCGGTGTACATACCAGGATATGCTCCTCAATCATGTCGGAGACGGTCTCCGTTATTTTTTCGATGTCCACACTGCCCTTCATGATTTTTCCCTCCCGATATATAAGTCTTAATTATTATAACATAAGGGAGGCTTGGAGAGAATCCATAAAATCAGACAAGGGGGGATCAGACAAGGGGACAGGGACCTGTCTTTTTTGATAGTTTCAAAAAAGACAGGTCCCTGTCCCCTTGTCTTCCCTTGTCTGATGAGTTACTCCTCTTCAGGCAGTGCACGGATAAGAAAGTCTATTGCATTTTCCCCCATCACCCTTCGTATATCCTTCTCTGAAAAGCCCGCCTTCAGCAGTGCATCGGTTAGATGGACCATCCCCGCAGCATCAAAGGGAATACTTATCCCTCCGTCAAAATCAGAACCCAGCGCTACATGCTTTATTCCGACTAATTCAGAAGTATATTTGATGGTATGTGCGATTGCCTCTGCCCCTTTCTCTCCTACCGCCTCTTTCCAAAAACCGATCCCGATCAGACCGCCCTTTTTCGCAACAGCTTTTATCTGTTGGTCGGAAAGGTTTCGATTATTATCAACGTATCCTTTAACCCCGGTATGGGATACTATGACCCGCCGGGAACAGATCTCCAGCACATCCTCCATTAATTCTAAAGAGGCGTGGGTCAGGTCAATAATCATATGCCGTTCTTCCATTTGCTGTAGCGCTTTTTTGCCGAACGCCGTTAATCCCTTCTTTTCCGCGCCATGTTGAGAGCCGCCTAGTTTATTGTCCGTCAAATGCACTAAGCCGATAATACGAAATCCCCGTTCATAGAGCAGATCAATATCCCCGGGGATCCGGTCAAGTACATGGGCTCCCTCAAGGGCGAGAATCCCGGCGGTAGTGTTTCTATTTCCGCTGGAACTTTGATAATAGCTTTTTAACTGCTCGGAAGTTTTGATAACCCTTACTGCCCCTTTTGATTTTTCTTCAAGATCATGAAGTTTCCTTGCCTGATACAGCGCACGGTTTTTCGAGCTATACCATGTAGCTACTGGCCAGTGCTGCAAAAAGGCTAAAAATCCGGTGATTCCCAGCTTTCCGGCATTTCGCTCAATATTGGGGAATAAAGGAATAAAGCTCGGCACCCCAAAGACCTGCAGGCGGATATTTCCTTTTATAAGTCTTGGGATATCCGCATGACCTGTGGCACTGTTTCGAAGAAGATTTCGGTAGGAGAATAAAGGATCGCCGTGAAGATCTGCAATAAACAGCGTGGAATGGAGGTTTCTTGCTTCTTTTGAGATTTCATAATCATATCTGCCATATATTTTATTAACCCTTTTTTCGATGAACGGTAAATACAGTGGAGAAAATATATATACCAGGATTAACAATAAAAAGAAGATTCCCAGAAATTTTAATGCCGTGATCATCTTTTTCACATCCTATCCTAACGCTTATTCTTATAAGAAATTCCCTTTGCTATAATTGCTCTTTGCTTAAATACTCTTTACTTAAATTACTGTTTGCTAAAATTACTGATTGCTTGAGAAATTCCGCTGCTATTAACTAAGTACCGTATTTTTTCTTCATTAATCACTAATTCTTTTCTTCTGCCAAAGGATTTTGTATGGTAATTACACTGCTTTTTTTCCTAATAACATTCCCATAAATATTTCGGTTACCGTACAACGCTTTACATGATAAAATATACCTAAGAGATTTGTAGTGAAGAAAGAACTTAAACTACATATAGAAATATCCAAAGGAGGAAGACCATGAATAATCGAAAAGAGCAGTATGGGATTTTACCGATAAAAAAACAGTATCAACTCATCGACGATTTGCTGGAAGAACGTTTGGATCACCTGCTTCCGAAGTTGATGGATGAGGCGGGAATTGAGCTTTGGATCGTGCCTGCAAGAGAATATAACGAAGATCCGGTTTTTAAAACCCTGACCCCCGCCTTACAAAAAACCGCCTCCCGGCTCTCCATCCTCGTTTTCTATTTCAACGGAAAAACCGTCGAGCGTTACAGTCTATTCGGGCCAAACCAGCAGTCGGGACGCTTTTATGAAGGCATTTGGGATAAGAGCAAGGAAGATCAGTGGGACTGTCTGAAAAACCTGGTAGAGCGTCTTGAGCCAAAGACCATTGGAGTAAACTACTCAAAGACCCATGGGCTGAGTGATGGGATTTCCGGCTTTCTCCATGAAAAGATCCGCTCCTCCCTGGGTGCTGCCTGGGAGAAGAAAATCCAAAGTGCGGAGGACTTAAGCCGCATGTGGCTGGAAACCCGAACCAAAAAGGAACTTGCCCTTTATTCCGAGGTCTATCAAGTGGCTACTGCCATTATCGAACAAGCCTTTTCCGCAGAAACCATAAGGCCGGGAATCACAAGCACAACCGATGTTCAGTGGTGGATGCATGAGGTAATCAACGATCTGGGCCTGGAGGCCTGGTTCAGCCCGGATGTGAGCCTGCAAAGAAAAGGCGACCCCCGTTTTCGGATTTTTGATGAGGTCATAAAGCCGGGTGATCTCCTCCACTGTGACATCGGGTTGAAATATCTTAGCCTCTGCACCGACACGCAGCGAATGGCCTATGTATTGAAAGATGATGAAAAAGAAGCGCCGGCAGATCTTGTGGAAGGCTTCGAGGAAGCAAAAGCTTTTCAGGATATTGTCGCAGAAGCGTTCAAAGAAGGAAGTACCGGAAACGAAATACTGAAAAAGTCGCTGAACACCGCAAGAAACAACGGACTGAACCCCAGATTGTATACCCATCCCATCGGACTCTACGGGCACGGCATCGGAATGAATGTGGGACTTTTCGAAGAGCAGGAATTTGTAAAAATCGCCGGGGAACATCCCTTAAGAGACGACACCTGCTATGCGCTGGAGCTGAATGTCTGGAAAACCATAAAATCCTGGGATCAGCAAAAGGTTTACTTTCTGTTGGAGGAGACAACTGCTTTTTTTAAGCATAAGCTTCATTATCTGCCATATAGACAGGAAGCCTTGATTCTTATTTAAAGATTATAATTAAAAACCTCACAGCAAAAAAATAACCGCGAGGGCTCATCAGCTATTGATGTACTACCCTGGCGGTTATATTTTTATACTCATCTTTTATATTCATCTTTTATATCTATATACGATCCTTCCTATGTCCGTTCTTTTAATCGCTGTAAATATCTTTTCTGTGTCCAATATTAAAAATAATAATTTTAATTTCATCTTCATGGATATCAGCTACTATTCTGTAGTTTCCTACCCTGTATCGCCAGTATTCCTTTAAATTTCCTTTTAATGCTTTTCCGTATTTTTTCGGATCCTCTGTATTTACCAGGTTTTTTTCTATCCATGCAAGGAGGATTCTTTGCTGACCCTGATCGATTTTCGAAAGACTTTTCAACGCTTTTTTCTCATAAACCACATGATATGCCATGTTAAAGCCCCAGTAATTCTTTTACTTCTTCATGGTCATAGGTCTTCGTGCGGTTATTTTTAAGATCCTCCTCATAGGCCATGATGATTTTCATATCAAACTCCTCTTCCATCTTTTCTTCCAACGCTTTTTTAAACAGTGTAGACAGAGGGATTCCTGATAGTTTAGCATACTCATTAAATGCTTCTTGTTCTTCGGAGTTTAATCTAACGGTAACCGTACTCATGAAATCACGTCCTTTCTTACCTACATTGTAACACATTGTATTACATTATGCAATTTCACTGAAACTGCTTTTATCTTAATAATACCGGTTCGTCTGCTTACAGCTCTACCGGACTAAACTCATACCCTAAATTCCCCAGTTCTTCTATGAGACTTTCCTCACCCAGCATATTCAGGACAGAAATTTGAAAGAAGTAACTTTCCTCTTCTCCTTCCAGTATCAGTTCCTCAAGTCGTGTTGCAATCTCTTGGTTTTGGGTTTTGTACTCTCGTTGGTAACAGACAAGGGGACAGGGACCTGTCTTTTTTGTTGTGGCAAAAAAGACAGGTCCCTGTCCCCTTGTCTGGTCCGATTATTTACAGTCGCCAAGACTTTTGTTATGATGTTTAGTATATAAGCGAACCCCCACAACTTCCATTCCAGGGGTTTCAAAAGGAGCTAACCATCGGTGAAAACAATAAAACCCAACTATACCATCGTGATTTTACTTACAACCTTTCTAATAATCGGCCTGGGCGTATATTTTTTAAATACGGCGCTGATCGGCTTATTGTTCGGAAGTCTCTTATCCATATTCTTTTGCATAAAGTCCGGCTTTAGCCTTAAAGAGTCTCTTCATATGATTTATCTAGGGATAAAAAATGCGAAAATCATTGTTGTGATCATGTCCTTAATCGGAGTATTATCCGCACTCTGGATGGCCAGCGGTACCATGGCAACGCTAATGGATTATGGCTTCAGTCATCTGCTGAACTTCAATTTGGTGCTCTCCGTATTCATTATTACTGGGATATTTTCTGTGATCCTCGGCACATCCATCGGAACCTTAAGTGTGTTGGGTATTCCCTTAATGGAGATCGGAACCGCTCTTGGGATTCCTCCGGGCATTATCGGAGGCGCCCTGGTTTCAGGAATCTATATCGGGGACCGGATATCGCCCATATCCAGCAGCTTAAATCTGAATGCCTCCATGACCGATACGCTGGTAATCGATAATATCCGAGTCGGCCTTAAAACCATCGGACCGGTCATTTTAATCTCTTCCATCCTTTATGGTCTGATCGGTCGCAGTTATGAAATTGGCGTTGCCCACGTCGAGAAAATATCAATCATAAAAGATCTGTTGGCCACGAATTTTAATCTGGGTCTTATGACCTTAATACCGGTACTTCTCCTAACCCTGCTTGCGCTTATGAAGGTGCGGATAGTTTATGGAATACTTATTAGCATTCTTTCAACAATGGTCCTGATTTTACTAAGCGGTAGTGTCGGGCTTAGGGAACTGTTTACGATTATGATCTATGGTTTTCACCCGGAAGACGGGGCCTTAGGGGCAGTCATATCCGGTGGCGGGTTCTTATCGATGCTCAATGTGATTTTCGTGATCCTTTTTTCCACAGGATTCAGCGGAATTCTGGAGCATTCCGGGGGAATCAAGCCGCTGATCCGTCGTTTTTCCAGGACGGTAAAACGTCCCAGTCAGCTGGTCGGGAAAACTTCCTTCCTGGCTTTTCTCATCGCCGTTGTCACCTGTAATCAAAGCCTGGCGATTATCATTCCCGGAAGATTTTTGCCGGAAACCTTTGAGGAAAAAGGACTCACAAGACTTAATCTGTCCCGAACCCTGGGCGATACCAGCGTGGTAACCGTACCGCTGATCCCTTGGAATGTAAATGCCATCGCCATTGTATCCATTATCGGCATAAGCACGGTCACTTACCTTCCTTACGCCTTTCTGTGTTTATTCCTGCCTTTTTACAATATACTCCACGAGTATTTCAGTCAAAAAAGTCGTCAAGCCAGACAAGGGGACAGGGACCTGTCTGATTCTCTTTCAAGCACAGAGAGCGCAAGATAGGGACCTGTCTGATTCTCTTTCAAGCACAGAGAGCGCAGGGTAGGCAGCCTATCTGGTTCTCTTTCAAGCACAGCAACCGAAAGAAACTATGCTTACTAGCAGACAAGGTCC
>JBEPWR010000030.1:0-10369 GCA_041642335.1 Eubacteriales bacterium | reverse complement strand
AAATGGATGATGGTCATATTGCGATGCGTTACTCGAAGGAACATGATCTTTTTATGGTGATAGGGGAGACAATCAGTCAGGAGCCAAGAGGAATGTATCTGTCTTTACTGAATATATCCTATAGTGCACTGGATGATCTGGATCATTTTAAGGCATTTGATTCGATTGAGGAATTGATCCGTGAAGAATACATTTATGGACTTGCCGACTATGTAGAGACCGTTAATATGACAGAGAAATCTTTCTTTCCGATCCATGTTGAAGATTTTCTTAGGAATTCCTACTCGAATTCATCAACCATTAGCTACTACGATCCGGAAAATCGGGACCTGTTGATTGAAAATAGTCGAGAGGGTTATATGAAGCACTTTTCGGCCGTAGAAGACGAGCGTTCAGATGAAAACGAAGAGCAAAGGGAAACCGAAACTGAAGAAAGTCCTGGAAAATCAATCCTGTGGGCCTATGAACATCTTTATATTCAACAGGATAGCGGGCTAATTTATTATCAGGATGAACGAGGGATGCTGCTATTTGATCTTCAGGAGTTTATATCGGCATTAACTCAATGAAGGGAGAGAGAAGGAAATGAAAAAGTATAATACCAATATTGAAGGTTTTGTCATTCGCTTTGCAACGGAAAAAGATGTTCCACTTATTTTAAGGTTTATTAAAGATTTGGCGGAGTATGAGAAAATGCTTGAAGAAGTCGTGGCAACGGAAGAAGGCTTACAGAAGTCCCTATTTGACAAGGAGCAGGCAGAAGTAATCATTGCGGAGGAATACGGTAGACCTGTAGGCTTTGCGCTGTTTTTCCATAACTACTCCACCTTTTTGGGCAAGGCAAATCTTTATCTGGAAGATCTTTTTGTAAAACCGGAGTACCGGGGAAAAGGTTTTGGGAAAGCCTTGTTATCTTTTCTAGGTAAAATTGCCGTGGATCGAGACTGTGGACGTCTGGATTGGTGGTGCCTGGACTGGAACACCTCATCGATTGAATTTTATAAGGAGATGGGCGCGATTCCCATGGATGAGTGGACGGTATATCGAGTTGAAGGGGAAAAGCTTAAGAGACTTGCTGAAATGAATAATTAGATCTTTCGAGTTTGAAATTAAACATCTGCTGGTGATGATATTCGCTGCAGATGTTTTTTTAAGGTTACTTAGCGCTGTTATATTCGTAACAATAATCTTGACAAAATTAATTAAACATGGTTTAATAAACTATAATAAGACGGAAAAAGTATTATGTTTATGAGAAGAAGATGGATTGGCGGGTGATTGATTAAGGTTCTTAAGGCATTATAGAACCGCTGGAGATAGGGGAATACCAAGGAAGAAAGGAAGAGGGGAATGAAAAAAATCAGGAAAGTGCTATTGGGATTTCTGTTAATTTTTGTCGCGATCGGTATAAGTGGTTTATTTTTTGCAACGAGAGGACTGGAAGAGGGAAAAGAAGTCACCGTGGAATCCATAGATATTGGATTGCTAGAAGACGGTATTTATATCGGAAAATATGATTACAAACGTTGGACGAACCAGGTGAGAGTCCGTATAGAAAATGGTGAGATATCAGACATTCAGCTAATCGATGGCTTTAAACACCAGGAAGCTTTGGGGAAAATATATGACAGCGTTCTTACAAGTCAGTCCCTTGCAGTGGATACGGTATCCGGGGCTACGGTTTCCAGTAAAGCCTATTTAAAAGCTATTGAAGAGGCGCTTAAGGGTTCACCGGTCGATTGAAATTTAAAAATGGAGGTGTACTAATTGAATAAAGTAGTGGTAGTGTATAAAAGCAAATACGGGAGCACAAAACAATACGCCGAGTGGATTGCAGAAGAAACTCAAGGGGACCTTTTTGAAGCCTCTGCGATAAAGGGAGATATGCTCGTAAAATACGATACGATCATCTATGGTGGAGGTATGTATGCTGTGGGGATCCTGGGTTTTAAAATGATTCGGAGTAATTATCAACAGCTGAAAGATAAAAAAATTATTGTGTTTTCTGTCGGTTTATCCAAGGAGAGTCCTGAGGCAATACACCATATAAAAGAAAATAACTTCTCCGAAGAGATGCGGGAAAATGTCGAGTTCTACATGCTGCGGGGAGCCATGAATTTTGAGAAGTTGAGTTTTACCGATAAAATGATGATGAAAGCTTTGAAAAAGAAAATTCAAAAGAAAGACCCTGAAGCTCTTAGTGAAGAGGAACAGGGTATTTTGGATTGCTGTGATAATCCCGTCAGTATGATGGATCGGGAAACCATACAAACGATCGTAAAAGCTACGCGCTTTATTTAAGAATAGTTCCGGTCACATTTGCTACAGGGGATTGAAGTATTAGTTATCTGTCTCATCCAAATCTTCAACAAACATTTTAAGGGTTTTAAGACCATCAATAATTCTAGGGGCGTAGGTTTCAATAAAAGTTTCTTCTTCATCCTTTGCCGGCGGTTGCTTTTGATAGGCGTTCAGGGCTTTTTCACCGTCGTAATCCACGAAAGAGAAGCGGGCGCCAAAATCGTCTTCTGCAAGCATACAGGCGTCTCCGGATATTACAGCAATATGATAAGGATGATCGATCAGGGCTTTACTAACATCATTGGATGTGGTATAGCCCTTTTTTTTCATTTTCTCTTTTACGCCGTTAAAATCCACAAAGGTGTAAAAAGCCCCTTTCGGAGTAGATGCACTGAGGTTTGGAATACGATTGATCTCTTTACTGAAATATTCCCCGATAATTCGATGGATCTGTCGGACACAATCAATGTAGGAATCGATCTCCCCATTTTTTTCATAGGCGGTAATTGCGGCGTGCTGAATGGGTGTCGTCACATTGGTATAAACCGTGGAAGCGATCTTTTTAAAGGACTTCTGACTCTCATCAGAACAATTTTCCGGCAAGACACAGACACCCAGTCGGTATCCTCCGGAGGAACGATCCTTTGATAGTCCTCCAGTAACAAAAGTACCCTCAGGGTAAACTTCTCCCATGCTGATAAAGGTATCCGGTTGATAAGTGGTTAGTCCATAGATTTCATCAGCAATTACAAAAACATTGTATTTTTCACAAACGTTTTTGATGGTAAGAAGTTCTTCTTTGGTATACACAGTTCCGGTGGGATTATGGGGGTTGTTTAACAATAACAGATGCTGATTTGCAGGAAGGGTTTTTAATAACTCTTCCAAATCCGAAGGCTGAATCTTATAATCCTGTTCTTTTTTCAACCGATAATGAAGAAATCGTTTATGCAGCAGCTTCGTTTGAGGGAAATAACCAATCCATGCAGGGGAAGGAATGATAATATCCCCCTCTACGCTGTTAAGGATCATATGAATCAGGGTTTTACTTCCCGGTCCGATAAATACCCGGTCCGGGTCTATGGACAGATTGAACTTTTCAAGATAGAAGCGGCAAACTTCTTTTCGAAGATCGGGAATTCCTTGAGATTCGGAATAATTCCCTCGATGGGCATTCTCTTGTAAAGCCTCAATAATGGGTTTCGGAACTGGAAAGGGGGACTCCCCGAAGGCGAAATTGAAATAATCCATGGGACAGCCTTTTTCCTTGCATTTTTTCCGTTGTTCCCGAATCATAAAGGCAAGTCGAAGATTTTCCGGAAGTGCAATATCCTGTACATGATTTTCCAATTCCAATGATTTTAACATGGTTATCCCTCCATATATTTTAGTATTTACAGTATAACACGAAAAATCGGGCATGAGCCCCTATATCATTCGATGTCTGACGTGGATTTTCTAATGGATAACAGGGAAACCGACGGTTACTTTCCACAAATCTTAGGTATCGCTGTGGAAGGCAGCGTATAGTATTATTATTATTATTATTATTATGCATTAATTTTTCCGGAGACGATGGTCTATGAATAAAAAACGGTGGTTGAAAAAGGTGCTTATTATATGGAGAGATCCAAAAGCCAAATGGATAGGAATAATCGTTGCTTTTTTGTATTTCATCATCTATCTAGTCACTAGAGATCATTTGTTTTTACAACAAGCAACTTTTGACCTGCTGTGCTGCGACTTTTCTGATTGCCCTAGCTCCGGCCCTTGGTTCATTTGCGGTATATTTTATCAGTATACAGCCGTTTTTAATACCCCTTAGCGTTCTCTTATTAATCGGTGCTTTTACTTGGAGTGTAAAGCAACTTCCGATTGGGTAAAAGAACAGTAATAAAGATTATTGAAAAGATCTGTTTAAAGAACTACCAACGAGGAGGCAGTAATTATGGAATCAATGAAAACATTTAAGGAAGCCCTTTCCTATGGCGACAGAAACAATTTAAATTTTAAATTTATGGCCCACTTATCCGATGAGGAGGCAGCGGATTTTATTGAACGGTCTTTTGATCTGATGGAGGATCTACTGAACGGGAAATCTCCAAATGCTCTAAGAAATCATATTATTGAGGGGCAAAAGAAGGTCTATTCAAAATCCGGAAAATTCAGCTACGAAACCGGATTTTTTCATCCTTTGGGAAAAAGCTTATCCGAGGCTACAATTGGACTGTTAACCTCCAGCGGACATTTTCTAAAAGGAGAGGATCCAATGCCCTTTGGGAAGGAAGCGATGAAGCAGGAGGAGGCCGTTGCTCGAATCGCAGACTTTTTAAGAGAAAGGCCCCAGTTATCCATCATTCCGAAAACTGCTGAATCCGAGGATCTTGAAGTACGTCATGGAGGCTACGATATCAGCGGTGCAGAGCTTGATGCTAATATCACTTTCCCGATAGATCGGATGAAAGCATTTGAAAAAGGTCATCAGATCGGAACATTAAGTGATGATTTGTATTCCTTTGTCGGTGCCTGTGCTCAAGGAGCCTTGAAAGAAGTGATGAAAAATAACTGGATCGATCAAATTAAGGACCGGGGAATTGAAGGAATGGTTCTGGTTCCGGTATGACCGGTTTGCCACGTGTCCGTGGGACATGTCGCAAGAATGCTCGAAGAAGAAGGAATTGCCACAGTAGTAATTGCAACGGAAGTATTTGAGGAACGATTAACATCGATGAAGTTACCCCGAATTCTTTTTACCGCCTACCCCATGGGAAGACCTCTTGGCTATCCGAACCAAAAGGAAGTCCAGGAACAGATCCTTAAAGAAGGGCTAAGACTCTTAGAAGAAAGCAAAAATTTTACCATAAAACACTTTGGCGGGAATGACCGATAAAAGGAGGAAATCCCATGAAATATGATTTCCATACCATCGTAATCGGTGCCGGTAGTGCCGGGCTGGTAACGGCGGGGATTTTGGCGAATCTAGGAGCAAAGGTTGCCTTAATTGAAAAGAATAAAATGGGAGGAGACTGCTTAAACACAGGATGTGTTCCCAGCAAGTCTCTTCTTTATCACGCGGAAAAGGGCTTTCAATGTTCCAAGAACCCTTCGCAAAAAGAGGCATACTTTCAGGAAGTCATGGAAAGGGTCAAAAAAACTATCGGAAAAATTGCCCCCCATGATTCCAAAGAGCGCTTTAAAAACATGGGCGTTACCGTTCTAAAAGGAACTGCCAAACTAATGGATGCGCATCAAGTAGAAATAGCATTAAATGAAATCTTCGAGAACAAGGTGACAAAGGAACCTGATGAAGAGGGTAAAGAGAAAAAACGAAGGATTTCCGGGAAATACCTGGTTATTGCCACCGGATCAAAACCCCGGGTGCCGGAACTCGAGGGATTGGAGAGTATCTCATACCTTACGAATGAAAATCTTTTTTCTTTGCATAAACTTCCGAAAAAACTCTTAATCTGGGGAGGCGGACCGATCTCCATGGAGATGGGACAAGCCTTTAGAAAACTCGGAAGTGAAGTCGTGATCATATCCAGAGGTTATGAGCTTTTTAAAAAGGATGAGCCGGAGGTTCACAGCGTTATGGAGAAGACACTTAAAAAAGAGGGCATATTCTTTAATTTTGGCTATGATCCGGTAAAAATTAAAAAGTTTGAGGAAAAAGACGAAAAAGACGGGGCATCTTTTAACCTTACGATCCGAAACCGCGACACGGGGAAGGAAGAGAGCTTATCCGGTGATCAGCTTCTGATCGCCCTGGGAAGAGTACCCGCTGCAGAAAACTTAGGCCTGGAAAATGCCGGAGTAGAAACGGATCAGAAGGGCTATATAAAAGTGAATAAGTATTTGCAGACTTCAAAAAAGAACATATTTGCCTGTGGGGACAGTATCGGGGGTTATCAGTTCACCCATATGTCCGGTTATGAAGCGGAGGTTGTGGCAAAAAATATTCTGCTTCCGATTAATCTTAAAGTGGACTACAAAAAAGTGACATGGACCACTTATACAAAACCCCAGGTTGCCCATAGTGGGTATACGGAAGCTTCCGCCAAAGAAGCAGGAAAGTTCGGGAAAGTCTTAATGAAGTCCTTCGAGGATGTGGACCGAAGCATGATCGAAGAAGATTGTGAAGGCTTCACAAAGCTCATTTTGGACAAAAAGGGAAGAATCATTGGGGGAACAGTGGTTTCTGGTGATGCCGGAGAAATGATCTCATTGGTCTCAATGGCCATCAGTAAAAAAATGAAATCCGGAGACTTTCAAAAAATCATATACCCCTATCCTACAAAATCCGAAGTCTTTAAAGATTTGGCAGTGGATGAGCTTAAAGATTCCGCCAAGCCTTGGCAACGAAAACTTATAAAGAAATGGCTGCAAGGAATAACGAAATAAGGAGTTGAGAAAAGTGGCAAAAGACGGAAGAGGTATTATTGAGAAAATTATCGGTAAGGTCGTAGAACTGCTGCCCTCCAAAAGTTACGGGGCACCGGAGATTGCTCCGGTGAAAAAAGAATTAAAGGAAGCCCGGGTAGCACTTGTTACTACTGCAGGGGTTCATTTGAAAGAGGATGAGCCTTTTGATACTTCCGGCAGTGACCCGTCCTACCGGGTGGTTCCGAGCGATACCAAAACCGAGGACCTGATGATTACTCATGGGCATTATGATGAGGAACAGGCGAAAGAAGACGTGAATGTGGTTTTTCCGATTGAACGCTTACGGGAACTTGAAGAAGAGGGAATGATCGGATCCATTGCAGAAAACTTTTACACCTTCCGAGGCTATATCCCCAAAACCCGTCCGTTAAGAAAAAAGACGGCTCCCGAGGTGGCAGAAGCCCTAGTTAAGGATCAGGTGGATATCGCGATTATCTCGCCGGGCTGATATATTTGCCATCAGTCCGTAGGACTGATACAGCGGGAAATCGAAAAACAGGGAATCCGCACCGCATCCATTATGCATTTACCCAAGGTGGGAAAGAAAGTCCGACCGCCACGGATGATGCAAATCAGATTTCCTTTGGGGAAAACCTTCGGGATGGCGGGAGACGTTGAGACTCAGCGAAGTATTCTAGAGGATCTTTTGGAATTCGCCTTGGAAGGAGAACCGGAGAGCCTTGTAGAGCTTCCCCATAGATGGAAACGGAATTAGGTCGATTTAAGAGGTTCTGAGCAATTACTACCCTGATTACCAGAATTCCGGGAGGATTAATGCGATTGATGTCGAATATAGTACTCTACAATATATTAAGGAGGTATTATTATGCAGTTTGTAGTAAATGGTTACGATGGTACAGATGCAGAAGCCGGGAAAAGAAGATTGGATGTTCGGGAAGAACACCTTAAGCTTGCAAACACTATGCGAGAAGAAGGAAAGCTGCTCTTTGCAGCGGCACTCTTAGATAATCAGGAAAAGATGATCGGCTCAGTTTTAATGATGGATTTTCCCGATAGACAAGAGCTTGATAAATGGCTTGAGAGAGAACCCTATGTTACAGGAAATGTATGGAAAAGTATTGAAGTGAAACCTTGTAAAATACCACCGATGTTTTTATAGTATCTACACTTAATCCGTCTCTCAGCTAATGAACCTGTCCGCAGAAGACAAAAAATAACAGGATTTTTGGATTGAAAGATTGTAAGATTTGTGTAAGGAAGGTGATGAATCGATGGATTTTATCAAAGGGATGCAAAAGAGTCTGGATTATATTGAAGAACATCTGGATGGAAACATCGACGTAGGGGATTTGGCAAAGCTGGTATATGTTTCACCGACCCATTACCAGAGGATGTTTCATATGCTGTCGGGTTTTACGTTAGGAGAGTATATCCGTAAAAGACGTCTCACTATGGCAGCAATGGAACTCCAAAAACCCGAGGCTAAGGTGATCGATACGGCACTGACCTATGGATACCAGACACCGGAAGCATTTACCAAGGCGTTTCGAAAAATTCATGGTCTGAACCCATCAGTCCTGAAGCATCAGAGTTCACAGCATAAAATTAAAGCGTATCCTAAAATCACCTTTCAAATCCAAATTAAAGGAGTGAAAGAGATGGATTATCAAATTCAAAAAAAGAAAGGATTCAAGATCGTTGGTGAAAAGCGGTGGTTCTCCACAAAGGACGGAGAAAACTTCCGGGAAATTCCAAAGTTTTGGGAGGAAGTAAAAAGTAACGGAGTCTTTCAAATATTGGAGAAAAATGTAGGAGAACTGGGTTTTTTAGGAGTTGTAATGAATTTTGACGAGCAAAAAGAAGGATTGGAGTACATGATTGCAGTAGAAAAATCCGAAAATCAGAATTTAAAGGGTATGACCGTAGAGGAAATACCGGAGGGGAACTGGGCGGTTTTCGAATCAATCGGTCCAATGCCTGATGCAATCCAGGAGACTTTTCAGCGAATTTATAGTGAATGGTTTCCATCCACCGGATATGAACACGCCGGAGGTCCTGAACTGGAAGTTTATTTACCCGGGGATTTAAGTGCTGAAGATTATCGTTGTCAGGTTTGGATTCCGATAAAGTAATAACTATGTAACAGAAATCTATGAAAAAGTCATCAAGAGTGTTGTAATTACTCTTTTGATGGCTTTTTCTGCCAAAGAATCGATTGTCATCTATCAAAACTGTTATAATATTGTTAAGAGAAACTGGACTAATTAAACAAAGAATGAACCTGGAGGCAAGTCATGAAAAAAGAGTATAAAAAGCTGGTAGTTGTGGCCACAGTATTATTCCTTGCATTGGCAGGAGTACGATTGACCGGTATACATGAGTATATCAGTCTTGATAATGCAAGGCTCCTGGAAAACTGGGTGAGTCAGTACGGGATAATTGGACCTGTGGTCTTTATTATCGTATACATTATAAGTACGGTGCTGTTTTTGCCGGGGCTTCCCATAACCATTGTTGGCGCCTTAGCCTTTGGAGCCATAAAAGGCACGATCTTTTCTTCCATCGGCTCGATTCTTGGGGCAACGGCAGCATTCCTTATTTCCCGCTACGCTGCACGGGGAATCGTGCAAAAGTGGATAAAGGGGAAAGAACAGTTTGAAAAGATTGATAAAGGGGTAGAAAAACACGGATGGAGGATGTTGATGATCACAAGGCTGGTACCACTTTTTCCTTTCAATCTACAGAATTTTGCTTATGGTCTTACGAAAATCAATCTCCGGACTTATGTTTTGGTATCCTGGATCTGCATGCTTCCGGCTACGATCGCTTATAATTTTATGGCGGGTTCTGTAGTAAGTGGGGAGGGGGATTTGGGAACGACTTTTTTGTATCTAGGGATTGGCGCTGCATTTTTTGTGGTCGTATCATTTATCCCGGTGTATCTAAGGAAAAAACGGAAAAGGGAAATGGAAGATTTGGACTTAAAATAGGATTCCAGCGAATGAATTGAAAGAAGACATAAAGAGCAGACTGCAGCCATGGAAGGAGATCGGGAAGATGATATACAACCATAAAAAACTTGCAAAACCCACATTTATCAAACAAGTGGCGCTAATCGGCATCATGCTTATACTCACAGGGTTTTCATTCCTTGGCTGCGAAGAACAGAATGAAACAGTAAACATTGAAGAGCTGACATGGGACGAGCTTTTAGCTGAAGCAGAGGGCACCACGGTGCACTTTTACGGATGGGGCGGCGATCCGGCCATTAACGACTGGATTAATGGATATCTTGCCGACCGGATGATAGATAAATACGATATCACACTGGAATGGATACCAATGGATATTGATGAAATCTTAAATAAGCTGCAAGGAGAAAAACAGGCAAATGCTGAGGGAACAGCGGATATGATTTGGATTAACGGAGAGAATTTTTTTACCGCGAAAACCAATGATCTCTTATATGGACCCTTCACTGAAAAACTACCGAACTTTAATCAGTATATCGATTCGGATGATGTGGAAGTGAAATTTGATTTCGGTTATCCGACAGAAGGTTATGAAGCACCCTACGGAAAAGCGCAGTTCGTTATGATTTACGATCAGGAACAAACACCGGATCCGCCGCGAAGCCATCAGGAATTATTGGCTTACGCAAAAG
>JBEPWR010000029.1:5295-10682 GCA_041642335.1 Eubacteriales bacterium | reverse complement strand
CAAGTTCTTTACGTTTCCGTCCGTCGCCGGTTTGGCCAGCTCCTTGGGAAGCAGATAGTTTCTCGCATAGCCGTCATTGACTTCCACCACATCTCCTGCATTTCCTAAACTTTTTACGTTTTTCTGTAAAATTACCTTCATTCTTTATCACCCTCCTGAAAATATTCTTCAATTGCCTCTTTTAACTGGGTTTTTGCAGACTCCAGGGAGCTGTCCTGCAACTGGGCTCCGGCCACGGCTAAGTGACCGCCCCCGCCCAACTTTTCTAAAATGATCTGCACATTGATCTTGCCCATGGAGCGTCCGCTGATGAATATTTCCCCATCACCTTTTTTACCCAGGACAAAACCTGCGGTAACATTTTTTATATTCAGCAGCTCATCCGCCGCCTGTGCAGCCAGTAGTTGAGGATTCTCGCCTTCTCCGCTTACGGATATTGCCACTTCCTCTTTGAAAATCTCCGCTCGTTTTAACACTTCGCTTTTATTTAAGATCGTCTCAATGCTGTCCTGAAAATATTGTTTTACCTCAATGGTGTCGGCTCCTGCCCGACGAAGCAGGGATGCCGCCTCAAAGGTCCGGACGCCGGTCTTAAAGGAAAAGTTTTTGGTATCGAGGGCGATCCCCGCGAGTAAGGCATTCGCCTCGATTTCATCAATGTTCATCCGACTGTCCATATAAGACAGAATCTCGGTTACCAGCTCACTGGTTGAGGATACATAGGTCTCATGATAGGTAAGCACGGTCTCGTCAATAAAGTCCGTCACTCTACGGTGGTGGTCAATCACCACGATATTTTTGGTAAGTTTCAGGGCCTCAGGACATTCCGTAAAACTGGGGCGATGGGTATCAACCACAATCAGCAGGGAGTTCTTTTGAATTCTTCCCCGGGCTTCTTCACAGGTAATCATATCCCGACGATAATCTTTTCGGTCCTGTACCTTGTTATACAGCCTTTCGATACTGGAGTTCCCTTCATTTAAGATGATATAGGTTTCCTTTTCTCGATTTTTCGACGCCCGGTAAACCCCCATGGCGGCTCCCAAGGCATCCATATCCGCATTCTTATGTCCCATAATAAACACATTTTCCGATTGGTCCATCAGCCTTCGAAGGGCATAGGCGATTACCCGGGATTTTACCTTCGTGGTTTTTTCCACCGCGGTGGTTCGGCCTCCATAAAAGGAGATATGATCATTTTTCTTGACCACCGCCTGGTCTCCACCCCGACCCAGGGCCAGATCCTTCGCGGCATTGGCAAAGTCTGCGATCTCGATGGGGGTTTTGCCGTTCGTCCCGATCCCGATACTTAAAGTAATGGGAATTTTGTTGCCCATTTCAATTTTTCGAATCTGATCAAGGATCTCAAACTTTTTCGTTTCAAGCTTTTCCAGATACTGGGCTTCGAATCCGATGATGTATTTATCCGGGGTATATTTCCGGAAAAATCCCCGCTGGGTGTTGGCCCAGCGTTTAACCCGGTGGTCAATTTCCGCCGCAACCAGGGGCCTTCGTTCTTCTTCCGTATCCTGCATGACTTCGTCGTAGTTGTCCACCTGCACAAGGGCGATGACCAGTTTTTCTTCGTTGTACTTTTTCTTTAATCGTTCATAGTTGGTAATTTCGATGAAATAAAGCATCATAATATATTTCCGGTTACCCATATTCTCTTCCGATACCCGGGCAATATTGTAAAGAAGCTTATAATGCCGGTCCTTAATCTGTACATTGATAAAGGTCTTATGTTCCTCGCCCTTTCGATTCTCCTCCAAAAGGTCTTCAATTTTAATATCGGGAACCAGCTCTTCCACATTTTTTCCGAAGATGTTTTTTTCTTCCAGGGTCTCGATAAATTTTCCGTTGTACCAGTGGATCGTACCGTCCAGTTCCACAATGGTAAAAGGAATCGGGATATTGAGTATGGCCTGTTTGGTGGCTGAGTCAATGTCGGAAAAGAGTCCTTCCAGATATTTTTCCCACTCCCGCTTTTTCAGGTTGTGCACCTTCAGGTGATAGTAGATCAGGTATACCAATAAAAACACACCAAAAATACCCATCCAAAAATTATAAAGGGACAGGAAAAAAATTAAAAAAGCAATAATAATCAGGTATATTTTGGTATCCGGTACAAATAGTTGGAAGATTTTTCGGTTTTTCATTATTTAACCTCTCTTTTTATCCTGCTTCTGGTGTTTTCCGCTGCTGTAAGTGCTCCTAAGCACTGGATTTTCTAAGATTTCTCATGTCGAATAAGGCATCCACCAGCCCCAAAACTGCAACAAGGGTCAGTAGGGGACTCAGGATCACAATCAGTCCCAGGATTATCATTCGCAAAAACTTCGGTGTTTTGGTTTTTTTAATAAAAAAACTGATAAAGGCGATCCCCTGTAGAAAAAAGATAAAGGAAAAAATAAGGGTGATATTGGTAAGCAGGGTCTGAGTGTAAAGACCTTCAATAAACTGCGTGGCCAGGGTCAGCATAAAGATGATAAAAGACCCTAAGACAATATTTGTGGGCCATCGGAAATTACTGAATTCCGGAAGTTCCTGCTGTTCCACCCGTAAACGCTTTAATACAGCTACCGTCATATAGTAGTTTAAAAAACAGATCAGCAGGGACTGGACCACAAAGGCTCCAGGAATAATCATTACCAGATAGGATAATAAATCTTCTCCGGAAACCGTCTGTATATCCAAATTCTCCAGTGCTCCGATTTGATGGTCGATCACGGACTGCAGCATACTGATCAACTCTTCAATCACATAAATACCGGCTACCCAGTCCACTAACTGTACCACGATAAAAATCGAGAGCACGGATACCAGGGTCCCGAGGCCGATCACCCGGTAGGGATTTGCCTTTTTCTTTAAGAAATGCCCCATGATCAGGGTCATCGGTCCAAATAAGAGAACAATAAAAATCGGATAAATTATTCCGGTCAGTGCACCCACAATTATACTGGTTATTAAAAAACTAAAAACCACGTAGCGATTCCCGTAACGGGTTGCCAGTACCAGAAAAGGTACCGGAAGGAATAATAGCAGCAAGGCTAAAAAGGGAATATAGATAAAACTGATGACAAAAAAAGAAGAAATTGTTGCCATCAGTGCGGATTCAATTAGTGCTTTTCGATCAGACATCAGGTTCATAACCATCACTCCTGTACTTTTTCTTCCATCGTTTTTTAATGATCGGGAATTAGATTGATCTTTACCAGACTCTGCTCCAGATTGTAAATGAATACCAGTAATTTGATCATTTCATCCGTCGGATAACGGTTCAGGTCCTCATGATTCTTTACCTTTTTTTTCATCTCCCGGAGCTTTTCAATAATCGGGTCCAGTTCGATGGGATCTCCCTTATGCTGATTCAGAATCTGTTCTTCCATATTGTGGATATTCCCAAGCATTTCCCGAATCAGCTTCATATCCAGTTGAACCAAATCCCTGGTCTCCCCCATGATGCCCCGGTCCATTACCTGATGCATGCTCTGCAGATGTTGATAGATTTCCCGCTCCAGACGCAGGGTAATTATGGTATCCCGGGTGCGAAATTCTCCATGAATTTTTATTTCCTCTTCTTTTCGCTGCAGTTCAAGATATTTCTCGGAGACTTCCAATTCTTTTTTTACCCGTTTCTCCTGCTCATCCAAAGCCGTATAGCTTATCTCTTCCTGTAGAAAAAAATCGATTAAAATCAAATTGTATTTCCATAGATCCTTTGAGGTTTTTCGACTTTCCACAATAACCTTTTGGTCATAATTCGGTGGCAATATCAGGTAATTAACCGCCACAGCAACAATAATTCCTAAAAAGGTTTCAAAGAGTCGGGCCCCGGCATACAAAATATGCTCCTGGGTAGAGACGACTTCACTAAGATAAACACTGGCAAAGACCACGGCTCCAATCGAGATGGACGCGCCTTTTTTTATCCAGTTCATAAAACTGATCAGTATCACAAAACCTGCCGCTCCCATAAGGGGATTATGTGGCAAAATCAGGGCGAGTACTACCCCTAAAATTGCTCCGGCAACGGTTCCAACCATGCGATGCATGCCAAACTTCCATGTGTCAATTACCGTCGGCTGCATGACAATAACCACCGCAATGACCGTATAAAAAGGGAATTCAATCCCGATTAAATTTCCTAATAAAATGCCGACAAAGACTGCTATTCCAGTCTTTATTACCCGAAGGCCTATTTTCACTAAATTCTCCTCCCACTTCCTTGAAAATTCTTTAGTATTCCCATTATACTACAGTTCCCTTTGATTGAAAATAAAAGAACCTGCAATTTGCATTACAGGCTTTGAAGGATCAGCAAAACGATGATCCCGGGAACCCCAAATATTCCAACGATTAAAGCGTTTATCGGTTCAATTTCTATCGCTAAGTCGAAATATCCGCCGATCCAGTTGAATATGAGCAGCGTGATCGCTCCGATCACACCGTTCCATATCAATTTCATGGCGATTCTCATGGGTACTGCAAGCAATTTGAGTAAAACAAAGAGAATTAAAATTCCTAAGGCTGCAAATAAAATAATTTGAAGATCCATTAGAGTTCCCGTCTCCCTTCCATTGCTTTCGATAGCGTTACTTCATCAATATATTCCAGATCTCCTCCCACGGGAATCCCGTGAGCGATTCGTGAAACCTTAATTCCCATGGGTTTAATCAGCTTCGAGAGATACATTGCCGTAGCCTCCCCTTCAATATTGGGATTGGTGGCAAGGATAATTTCCTTCGTCTCGCCATCCTGCAAACGGGATAGCAGCTCTTTGATCTTGATCTCTTCGGGACCGATCCCCTCCAAAGGGGAAATCGCGCCGTGAAGGACATGGTAAAGCCCTTTGTATTCCCTGGTTTTTTCCATGGCCACCACATCCCTGGGGTCCTCCGTCACACAGATGATCGAAGCATCCCGGTGAGGGTCGCTGCAAATGGAGCATACTTCCTGATCCGTGATGTTTGTACAGAACTTGCAGTACCGTATACTCTGTTTGGCTGTAATGATGGCTTCCGACAGTTGCTTTACTTCTCTTTCTTCCATATCCAGTACATGAAAGGCCAGTCGCTGAGCCGTTTTCTTTCCTACACCCGGAAGCTTTGAAAAAGCTTCAATCAGGCTTTCAATCGGTGCTGAATAGTAATTCATGGTCTCACCTGCATCTTTGTATTTTGATCCTTAAAACATTCCCGGCATATTCATCTGTCCCGTGATTTTTTCCATTTCCTTATTCATCATATCTTCCGCGTTCCGGATGGCTTCATTCACCGCGGCCATAATCAGGTCCTGCAGCATCTCCACATCCTCGGGATCCACCACATCCTGATCAATATCCATCGCAACAATCTCTTTCTTACCGTTAATGGTTACTTTAACCG
>JBEPWR010000029.1:0-5285 GCA_041642335.1 Eubacteriales bacterium | reverse complement strand
CCGCCACCGGCAGTGGTTTCAATTTCCTTTGCTTCAATCTCCGCCTGCTTTTCCTTCATCTCTTTTTGCATCTTCTGCGCCTGTTTCATCATATTTCCCATATTCGGCATTCCGCCGCCCTTAAATCCTTTTTTACCCATGTTTCTTTCCTCCTTAAAATAGTTACTTGATTTTTTTTATTATACCATATTCGTTTTTTCTAATCATCCCTAAATTCAATTAAACCCTCCGGCACCGTCTCTTTCAGTTTTGCCTCGGCGTTTCCGGTTTTTTCCCGGGGCAGCTCGTCGCCTTTCATGATAAGCTTTAAGTCCACGGTCTCCCCTGAAATTCTTTGAATCACCTCGATGATTTGGGCTTTTTTTTCTTTTTTATCCAGGGCTTCCCGATGAAAACCGAATCCCTTTTCAAATCCGAGAATCAATTGGTGGTTCTCCACCCTCAGAATCTCCCCTTCTTTTAATAAGGCTTCCAGTGGTGCCTTTTTTTCTTTTTTCAGGGTCTGAAGAATATCATTCCAGTGGTCCCGGATTTTTTTCGGGTCTAGGGGCTTATTCGATGGCTTTACCGGTTGGTTTTCGGAGGAAGCCTTCTTTGCCCCTTCCACGTTCTTGCTTTCGGATTCTTTTCTTTCAGGTTCCTTGCTTTCGGGCCTTGGGGGGGTGATTTTTTTTGCGCTTTCCACCGGAAGGCTTTTCCCTTTGATTTGGGACTCCAGCCGTTGTATGCGTTTGCTGAGCTCTTCCAATGCCAAAGAGGGCTCCCCGCCCGTTACCGCTCTTTCACGACAGACCCGGACCATAAAAACCTCCAGCAGGATCCGTGGCTGCCCCATCCATTTCATCTTGCCTTCCAGTTCCGACAGCCCTTCCAAATTTTCTGTAATCCATTGACTGGAAAGCTTTTGGCTCTGCTCCTTCAAACGCTGCAAAAACTCTTTGGGCATGGTGGAGAACTGTTCCAGTTCCACGCCGACCTTTGCCATTAACAGCTTTCTAAGGTATTGGATCAGGTCCTTCGTGAAATGGGCAACATCCTTTCCCTGCCTTCCTCCGGATTCCAAAATTTCCAGCGCCTGCTCTAAGTGCTGATTTCTCAGGGCCTCTATGGTCTGATAAAGCTGTTCCTCGGGAACAATGCCCAGGGTGTCGATTACCCCTTGGAGCTTTAGGGTTTTTTCTTCCCAATAGACACTCTGCTCGAGAATGCTAAGAGCGTCTCGTAGGGCCCCTTCCGCACTTACGGAGATGATTCGAAGGGCTTCCGCCTCATAGGCAATCTCCATGGCCTGGAGTATATAAATCAGGCGTTTCTGAATATTTTCAATGGTAACCGGCTTGAAATCGTATCGCTGACACCGGGATAAAATGGTTGCCGGAATTTTTCTCGGTTCCGTGGTGGCTAAGATGAAAATCACATGCTCCGGTGGTTCCTCCAGGGTTTTTAACAGGGCATTAAAGGCTCCCTGGGATAACATATGAACCTCGTCAATGATATAGACTTTATATTTTCCCTTTGATGGATGGTACTTTACATTTTCCCGGATTTCCCGGATGTTCTCCACCCCATTGTTGGATGCCGCGTCAATCTCCATCACATCCATAATCTTTTCTTCCCTAATGCCTACACAGGTCTCGCATTGGTTGCAGGGATTACTCCCTTCGGGATTTTCACAGTTTACCGCTTTTGCAAAGACCTTTGCCGTGGAAGTTTTGCCGGTACCCCGGGTTCCGGTAAATAAATAGGCATGGGCGATCTGACCGCTTTGAATTTGATTTTTCAAAGTGGTTACAATCGGTTCCTGGCCGATGAGGTCTTCAAATTTTTCCGGTCTCCATTTTCGATATAGGGCTTTATGAGCCATTTGCGTCACCTTCATTTCTTTTGATGTTCACGATCGGTTTTTATTAGAATCTCCTGATTTTTTGCGGCCGCCAATGCTTCCTCTTCCTCTTTGGAAAGCACCTGCTTTGCAAGTCCGTTTTCCACCGGTTTGGCATAGGATACGGCGTAATCTCTTCCGTATATTCCCGTTAGGATCAGTCCGGTATTCCGGGCGTCTAAAAACGCAGTAGAGTAACTTAAATCACTTCCGGTGTTGTCAAAGGCGTTATAGCGTTTGGTATACACTTTTTGAAGGCAGCCCGCCGCTCCCTCTTCCAGGCGTTGCAGCTCTTTTTGGTGGGACTTTAAAACCTCCTGGCTATGCTCAACCTTTGCTAAATGATCCATCAGGATCTCTTCCAAGTTCCTTTTTTCTGTCCCTTTTACCAATCGGTTATATTTTTTCATGGTTCGTTTTATGCGAACCGTATTGCCGATCCAAGCAATAATCAGCAGAATTTGCACCACTGCCATGACCAAGAGTACCTCCTGGGTGTTTGCTTGTAGATATCTTATCCATTCCGCCATGATCATTTCTCCTTTTAATCGTCTTCGGTCTGTAGTTCCCCGCCGATGGTCTTAATCGCCTCCACCGCTTTTTTTACGTCCTCCAGGGTGGTTTGGTATCCAAAACTGAATCGGACCGCCCCCTGTTCTACCGTTCCGATTGTCTTATGCGCCAGCGGAGCGCAGTGTACTCCCGGCCGGACTGCAATATCAAACATGCTGTCAAGAATATAGGCGATTTCCGATGAATCCATACTTCGAAAATTTAATGCTACCACAGGCGATTGTTTTTTACAATCCTTTGGACCATAGACTTCAATAAAATCCAATTTTTCCATTTCCCCGAGAAAATACGCTGTCAGGGACTCCTCATGCTGCAGGATCTTGTCTCTTCCCTTCTCCAAAATATAAGAAATCCCTTCTTTCAATCCGACAATCCCCGGGGTGTTCGGTGTTCCGCTTTCGTATCGGTCGGGAAGGATCTCCGGTTGAAAGGGGTCATGGGACTTACTGCCGGTGCCTCCCTCTTTTATGGTTTTTAAGCACAGGTTTTCCCGAATGTATAAAATACCGGTTCCCTGAGGGCCCAGTAAGGACTTGTGTCCCGGAGCCGCCAGTAAGTCTATATGCATTTTTTGTACGTCTATGGGATACAGTCCGGCGGTTTGCGCCGCATCCACTAGAAAAAGAATTCCCCGGGCTTTTGCAATTTCCCCCACAGCCTCAATGGGCATAAGGGTGCCGGTCAGGTTGGAGCTGTGGGTCAGCACAATAAGCTTTGTGTTCGGTTGAATGCTTTTTTCCAACTCCTCAATCGGAAGGCTTCCATCTTTTCGGCATTCAATAATGGTATGTTCCACCCCTTGATTTTCCAAAGCTTTAATCGGTCGAAGAACGGAGTTGTGCTCCATTGAGGTGGTGATCACATGATCCCCTTTTTGCAGAACCCCCTTAATCCCGATATTTAACGACTCCGTGCCGTTGCTGGTAAAAATCACTTGTTTCGGATCGGATATATTAAAAAACCCGGCAACAAGCTCCCGGGCCTCAAAAATTTCCCGACTGGCCTTAAGGGCCAGTTGATGTCCGGATCTTCCGGGATTGGCTCCGAAATCCTGCATGGCTCTTAAGGCCCCCTCCATCACCTTTTTCGGTTTTGGATAGGATGTGGCTGCATTATCAAAATATAGCATAGTATCCCTCATTTCCTTTTTACTGATTCAATGGGTCTTGCTGATTATTCCTCCGTCAGCACTTCCCCTCTTATAAAAATTCGTGCCTTGCCTCCGACCTTTACGTCCCAGGTCTTATCCTTCTTTTTTATATAGCACTGAATTTCGCTGGGGCGGTCCATAAAATCTCCCTGTTCAAAGGAGAGATGAATCGGCTGCTCTTCCTCGAGGTTCAAAACCTTTTTCTTGACTAAATAATATCCCAGCGCTCCGCTGGCGGTTCCGGTTGCTGCCTCTTCAGAAATTCCCACAAGGGGTGCAAAATTTCTGCAGTGGGCCGTGTTCTCCCCAAGGGTTTCTAAGGTAAAAGCATGAATCCCGGTGATATCCAGTTCTTTGCTAAGGAGACAAAGCCCTTCTTCGTCAATGCTGATTCGCTGTAATTCCTTAAGATCCTTTACCGGAACAATCAAATCCTTTAAGCCGGTGGTAATCACCTCCGGAATTAATTCTATAAAAGAGTCCTGCCATTGGGTCCGTCCAATGTCCTCCGCGGATATCCCCATGATCCTGCTGAGCCTCGCTAAATCCGTAACTTTTCCGATTGACTCTGGGGGCTGTTGATCCATTATTACTTCAATCTTACCGTCTTTTCTGATGATCTCCACCGGAAGTTCTTGGTGACGGGTTCGTTGTTTCACGTGAAACGCTGGACCCTCTCCTTGGATATATCCTTCGTTAACCAATACATAAAAGGCGGCAATGGTCGCGTGTCCACAGAGATCCACCTCCGTGGTGGGTGTGAAAAATCGCGTATGAAAGATGTGAGGATTCCCGGAATCCCGGCTTACAAAAACGGTTTCCGATAGATTAAGCTCTCTTGCGATCCTTTGCATCAGGTTTTCTTCTAAGGTTTCCTTAAGAATAACCACCCCCGCAGGGTTTCCTCCGAAAATTTCTGTGGTAAAGGCATCTACATAATACAGGTCTTTTTTCAAATCTTGAACTCCTTTCTCTGTAAGGCGCTCGGATTATTCATTCTTTAGTAAGCCGAGTATTCGTTCCAAATCCTCGGGATTGTAGTACTCAATTTCCAGCTTTCCTTTTTTCCTGCCGGTGATGATATTGACTTTGGTACCGAAATAGCCTTTGAGTTCTTCCTCTAAATTGAGAATTTCCGGGTTTTTCTCCCTTTTTCTATTCTTTTTTGCCTTGGGTTCTCCCTGCTGCTGCATGTGCTTTTCAATTTGCCGTACGGTTAAACCTTCCTTTTCAATCTTCAGTGCCCATTCCAGCTGCTTTTTATGGTCTTTTAAGGTCAGTAGGGCCCGTCCATGCCCCGGAGTTATGCGACCTTCCTCAATCATCTCCTGAACCTTTGGGTCAAGTTTTAATAAGCGAAGCATATTGGTAACATAGGACCGGCTTTTCCCTAAGGCTTCGCCGACCTGCTGGGGGCTTAGGGCATATTTGTCAATCAGATAATCATAGGCTTTTCCTTCTTCAATGCCGTTTAAGTTTTCCCGTTGCAGGTTTTCTACTAAGGCAACCTCCACGATCTCCTGTTCCGTAAAATCCTTGACAATGGCAGGAATCGCTTTTCTTTTTAAATTTTTGCAGGCCCGCCAGCGCCGCTCACCGGCAATGATCACATAGGAATCCTTTTTATCCCTATCCTTTGCCACTAAAATCGGTTGCAGTACGCCGTGTTTCTCAATGGAT
>JBEPWR010000028.1:0-10766 GCA_041642335.1 Eubacteriales bacterium | reverse complement strand
ATTGGAAAATAGATTCTGTGAAATAAGATATAATAAATAAAAAAACAGTAGATTACGATCTACTGTTTTTCCATGCATGAATACGTTTGTTACGATTTTCAATAAGTTTATCCCATTCCCAACTTCCGTTCATCTTATGATGTGGGACTGCCGTATTCTTGTGTGCAGTTTCATAGGATTTAAGCAGTTCAGTAGTTTCTTTTTTTAACATAATCTCACTCCTCGTATAAATAAACTATATTAAGTATCATTATACACTAATAAAAATAAAATTCAAGGGTTAATTTTGAATCAATGTGTTTCATAATATTTCTTACGATAATTGACGAACCAGTATAATTTTGATAAAGTGTTTAGGAGCTAAACAATACGGTTACCATGAGCAGGAGGTATATTTATGACAGAGATTCGACGAGCAACCCCAAAAGCAAAAACCTATTTTATAAATGATTATTTGACTCGCTACGGGTCCCTAAAGGAACTTGCCGAACAATATGCAGATGCCTGCATTTATACAAATCAATCCCTTGTCGTCACTAAAGATGAAAAAATCATCGGGGGGATAACCTGGTCCATAAAAGAAGGAATTAATTCGGGCCTTGTTGAAATATTTCAAATGTCTATTTTACAGAATTATCGAGGCCATGGGTATGGTTCCATTTTAGTAGAAAACTGTCTCGAAGATATTGAACAGTTTTATCAATCCAAGAACTACCCTCTGCGTCGCATATACATTATTATCACAGAATCTAATATTATTGGTCGCAATTTATATCGAAACAAAGGCTTCTATGTTACAGCCAGTCTACTCAATCACCGATTTTATGGACAATCAGACCTTTTTTATGTTAAAGACTATTTCTCCAAATAAAAGTTCTTCATAGAATTTTTTTATTTCGGATATAATTTTACAGTTAAGGAGTGTATACAATGAAAAACAAAATAAATAAAAAAGCATTTTTTCTTGGAATTGTTGTACTTTCATTTTTTACATTGCTAAGTTGTAACCAAGAAGAAGATTATCAAATGCTTCAGGAAAACAAATTTGCTCTTGGAACTTACAATCAAGTTACCATTTACGCCCCTAGTGAGCAGGAAGGTCAAAGTATAATTGACGAAGTTTTTGAAAGAGTGGAAGAAATCGAAAATTTAATGAGTGCAAGCATCGAAAGCAGTGATATTTCAAGGCTTAATAATCATGCCGGTGAGTCCGCTGTGAAAGTAGATTCTGAAACACTAGAACTGCTGCGCCTTGGTAAAGAATACAAGGATCTTACTAATGGAGCTTTTAATATTGGCATCGGCGCTCTTATTAATCTATGGGACATTACCGGCGACGAGCCCTCTGTTCCTCCACAAAATGAAATCAAAGAGCTTCTTGATCACTTTAATCTTGATCAGTTGAAACTTAAGGAAGAAGAAAATGAAGCAAGAATTGAAGATCCTGAAATGAGAATTGATTTAGGGGGGATTGCTAAAGGCTACGCTGTAGATGAAGCTATCCGTATAATTGAGAACCGGGGAATCGAACATGCAATTGTTGATTTCGGAGGAGATGTTTACGTTCTTGGTAATAAACCTGATGGCAATGAGTGGCGAATCGGTATTAATAATCCGGAAATTGGGGTTTCCGGCGTTGTGGGTAGGATTTATTCGTCGGATATGTCTGTGGTCTCTTCTGGAGATTATGAACGATATTTTATGGAAGAAGACCAACTATATCATCATATTCTTGACTCGAAAACCGGGTATCCTACAGACAATCAGCTAAGCAGTGTTACCGTGATTTCTGATTCCGCAATAGAAGGAGATGTCTTTTCTACCGCGATCTTTGTTATGGGGCTGGAGGAAGGGTTAGCATTTGCAAATAGTATAGAAGACGTTGAAGCTATTTTGATAACGGAAAACAAAAACGTGCACCTTACGGAAAATGCTGCCGACCTCTTTGAGATTATGGATGATGAATATAATATTGTAGAATAATAACCCCTACAAAACATTAAAACGCAAAAGTTCCGGATACTGCACTCTTATTCCGGCTTTCTTGCGTTTTTTTATATGTTATATATGAAAGTTTGCTAATCAAGAATGACAACATCGGAATCGATTTTATAAATTACATCCTTTCGCTCCACAATGATTTGAATTTTTTCTTTTAATTTTTTATCATTTTTAATATTGTATAGTAATTCTTTGACAGGATTAATCGCAGTGGGGTTACCCACCACTCTTAGCATGGAAATATCCCCGTTGGTATCTCCATAAGCATAACTATTTGCTAAATCCAACTGATACTTCTCTTCAAATTCTTTGATGGCCTTTTCCTTACTATGGGAATCCCACATTTGATCAATTTCTCCGGTTAGAATTCCTTTATCATCCACATGATATTTAGTACCTATAAAGTCTTGTACTTCGTATTTTTCCGCCATTTTTTCAACTAAGTAATCCGGTCCTCCGGAAATAAAGATAATGGTATGTCCCTGTGCTTTATGCCAATTGATGCGATCTCGAGTGTATCTGTACACTCTTTCCCCTTTTTTTGCGATTACCTGATCACACATGAACTCCATATGTTTCCGATTAATCCCTTTAATAGAATTTAAGTATATATGGGCTACTTCTAACAGATAATCTTCGTAATTTCCTTGCCGTTTATCCCAATTTTGAAAAGTTTGCTTCGCCTCATTATGCCATATTGAAGGATCAATAATTTCGTATTTAATCATTTTTTTAAAATGCTCTACCATCAAGGAATCTCTATATAAGGTGCCATCTACATCAAATAATGCTCCAATGTTTTGCATGTCCATCCTCTCCTTTGCTCTTTCCATTAATATACCCAAAAACTATAAAAATAACCCTATTTCCGTTAGGATACATAGGGTTATTCATATCTTTAGTTAAGGCTGAATTACGATTGGGAATTCAGTTTGATTTGATCTAATACGGCATAAGCAATATTTGAAGCATGGTCACTGATTCTCTCAAGATTACTGATGATATCCAAGAAGACCACTCCGGATCCGGTATTGCAAAGGTTTTTATTTAATCGGTCAATATGATTGGATCGCAATTTCTTTTCAATTTCATCAATCCGATTCTCAATTTCCAGAACTTCTAATGCTAAGGATTGATCTAAATTTGTTAGAGCCGTCAATGATTTTTCATAAACATCAATCGTCATTGTACTCATATTTTCTAATTCTTCGATTGCTTCTTCGGAGAAATGCAACTTGTTCTCCACTCGGTATAAAGCAAGTTCTGCTATATTATCTGCATGGTCTCCTACCCGCTCAATATCATTAATTGTATTAAACAGACCGGTAACGATTTCTCTATTTTTCATCGAAATATCAGTATTTGAAAGTTTTACCAGGTAAGCTGATAATTCCCGTTCAATTTCATTAACCACTTTTTCGATTTTAAAAGCTTCCATAACCTCTTTTTCACTTTTATTAAAAAAACCTTTCAGTGCACTGTGAAGCGTTATTTTAGCCGTATTCCCCATATGTAGGGTCTCTCTCATTGCAGAGTTCATCGCAATTGAAGGCGTTTCTAACAGTCGAATGTCAATGTATTTGATCCCTTCTTGTAGATCTTCTTCTCCAGGAACCATTTTCTTTGCGGTTTTAACAATAAGACCGGCAAAAGGTAATAGCATAAGTGTACTGGTTACATTAAAGATGGTATGCGCGTTCGCAATTTGTCTTGTTACATCATTCGGTGATAATTGCTCAACAATCCAGTATAAGGGGTCTCTTAAGAAGATCAAAAATACTAAGGTACCCACCAGGTTAAACACTAAGTGAGCCGCAGCAGCACGACGAGCTGTTCGATTAGCACCGATCGAAGAAAGAATAGCGGTAACCGTGGTTCCGATATTAATTCCAAATAAAACCGGTAATGCAGCGCCGAGCGGGACCAGACCTTGAAGCGATAATGCTAGCAGAATACTGGTTGATGCGGAACTACTCTGGACTGCAACAGTAATAAAAAATCCTGCCAGAATTCCAAGTAACGGATTGACGGAAAAACTAACAATTAGATCTTGAAATTCCGGAAGATCTCGTAACGGGCTTACAGCATCGCCCATAAAAGTCATTCCAATAAACAGAATCCCAAATCCGATAAAAGCTTCCGCAAGTTGTTTCACTCGCCGATTTTTTGTGACCAACCATACAATCATGGCAAGACCAATAATGATTGGTGCATAGTCATTGATTTTGAAAGCAATTACCTGAGCGGTAACCGTGGTTCCGATATTTGCTCCCATGATGACTCCTACGGCTTGACTTAAATTCATCATTCCCGCATTTACGAATCCTACAACCATTACGGTGGTTGCACTACTACTTTGTACAATCGCTGTTACAACGGCGCCCACAATTACCCCTAAAAATCGGTTTGTGGTTAAAAGTCCAATAATATTCTTCAGTTTATCTCCGGCTGCACGCTGTAAGCTGGTACTCATTACATGCATACCATAGAGAAAAAGTCCGAGACCTCCGAGAAGTCCTAAAAGAATGTCCATTCCATTGCCTCCCTATTTCATATATTTTCTTCAATAACTCAAAGCGATTGTAATTATATCAAAATTAAAATAAAAATACTACTGTTTTTTTATACAAAATAGTGTTCCTATTGATTTTCCACTGAATGCTTTAGATTTCAATGTCCTGGACATATACATTTACTTGTTCCACGGGGATATCCGTCATGGATTGGACCATTTCTTTGATTCTTTTTTGTACTTTTTCAATAACCTCGGGGATTTTTATCCCGAGCTCAATGACAACAGAAATATTTACTACAATCTCTTCATCCCCTTTTAATATTTTGACTCCTTTTTTACTCGATGTTTTTTTACTAAAAACCTCCGCAAAGGAGCCGGATACACCACTGGAAAATGAGAGAATTCCTTCTACATCTTTCACAGCTTCCCTAATGACGGTCATAATTACCTCATTAGAAATTTCAATTTTACCTTCTTTACTCATAATCTCCATTTTCTTTCCTCCTTAGATATTCATTAATTAATATCGCTCTTTCATACTCTTCTTTTTTATTGATATTAAAGAAGCTGATTTCTTGTGGATCAAAACGATGGATTTCTTCTTTTTCAACTGTTCGAACGCGGACTTTCGAATAAAACCGAATAATTTTATATTGTTCCTGATCAATCAATTCTTTCATCGGGAGCAAACAGTTTTTATGATAAATCCCATGTAGCGGCTGGTAATATTCATCAATCTTCGGCACCACGACATCATAACCCTCTGCAATATTGATCATATGATTGATTAACGCTCCATTAACAAAGGGCATATCGCAGGGTAGAAAAAAGCCTTGTTCTGTTGGAATTTGTAACAGTCCCGAATACAGACCCAATAAGGAATTTTTGTTGCGAGTCGTTACAAGATCAGGAACAAAACGAACCTCTTTTAAAAAATCGTAAGTTTCAGGAAAATTCGTAACAATATATACGTTCTTTTGAAAAATTGCTTTGAGCTTTCCGACCATGATCTCGATAATTTTTTGATTATTCAATTCCAATAAGGCTTTATTTTTTCCCATCCGACTGTTAGCTCCTCCGGCCAGGATCACCGGAGTAATTTCATTTGCTAGTCTTTTATTCTTCATGGAAATCAATGCTCATCTAGATTTTTTCTAGTTTTTACATTAAGGTTTGTTTTTTGAATATCCTGGGTTAATATCATTTCTTCAGAGTCTGTAGAATGAAAGACTACTTCACAATCCTCATTATCACAAAGATGAAACTGTGAAGCGTATACATATTCACGTACATCTTTTTTAATCACTGCATATACATCTTCAGCTAGAACCTTATGAGTGCCTTTATTGCATAAAGGACACTTTGTTAAGTTTTTTTTGCAACCTTTCGCACAAGTACTACAAGACATTTAAACGCCTCCTAAAAAGTCCTTTCAACTTATTAATTTGTCTACTTTCTTTATAATGGTATCTATAAACATTTTAACACAGAGACTCTTTAGATGCTATACCAATCCCGTTAATGCATAAATACCATTGCATTTTCTGGGGAGACGTTTTATAATGAGGCTTATAAACTAACTCGGATTCTGATCAATATTAATTTTCGATCTAATCCCGACTCAGGAGGTTCTTATGAAAAATCAGTTTGACAATCCCTATTTACAAGTAAGTGCACCAAAATCCTCTTTAGAGTTCCTAAGTACCATCGAACATAAGAAAAGTTCATTTTATCCTCTTCAATCATTACTAGGGGTTTTAGGGGTGGCTTTGATTTTTCTCAGCTTTCAAAACTCTAACTATTTCTTTTTAGGAAGTATTTTTCTGTTTATAAGGGTATATTGGCGGAAGAAGAGCGATCCATTATTATCCTCTTTACAGCAAAGCAAATTATATTATCGAAAAAAGCGCTTTTCCAAATGCCTTAAATCCCTTGAACATTTAGTCAAGGAATATCCAAATAATCATGGACTTAAGCTGATTCAAGGGGAATGTCTATTGCATATGAATCGTTTGGATGAAGCGTATACTATTTACAAGGACACTTTTAAAGTTTCAAAAGAATCTTTTCTTGAGGAACCCTCTGAAAAGCATATTGTATATTTATTGTTTTTAGTGGTTCATTTCCAAGACTTCGAACTTGGTCTTGAGGTTGCTGAAGCCTATAAAGTTAAACAAACTTCTGAATATTTTATTGTCTTGTGGACAAACTACTATCTGGGTATTATTCAGTATTATAATAACGATCCGAAAAAATCACTGAAACATTTTAAAAAAGTCTACAGTCTTAATAGTGACTTTAAAAATATCTCCATGGTTTTGAAAAAACTAAAACAACAGGAAAGAATTGAAGCCTATATATAAAAAGCAGGTCGGTTATTAAAAACCGATCTGCTTTTTATCATTTATTATCCGGTAAGTTTATCAAAGAACTTGCATTATAGGACTAAGACTTTACAACAATGTTGTATATCCGTCCGGGCACATAGATTTCTTTGACAATCTCTTTGTTTTCCAAGTGTTCTTTAATTCCTTCGGTTTCTTTAACAATCTTTTCCACCGCTTCTTTCTTTGCATCTGGCTGAATATTAACTTTCCCACGTACTTTTCCGTTAATTTGTACTGCAATTTCAATTACTTTATCTACTGTCTTTTCTTCTATCCAAGTTGGCCAGTGTTGTTCAACAATACCTTCCCTATGACCAAGAATTTCCCATAATTCTTCTGTAATATGCGGTGCCACAGGATTTAATAGCAGCAAAAAGGTTTCATACTCTGCTTTTGTAACTTTACCAATATTATAGAACTCATTAATCAACGTCATTAAGGCTGCAATTCCTGTGTTGTATTTTAAACTTTCGTAGTCTTCACTGACTTTTTTAATGGCTTGATGCATCTTCACTTCCAGTTCTTCGGAGAATTCTTCGCTGTCCACCAATAACTCCTGGACTTTCCAGACACGATCCAAAAATCTACGGCATCCCTTTACACCATTTTGCGACCAAGGAACACTCTTTTCAAAATCTCCAATAAACATCTCATAAACCCTTAAGGTGTCAGCCCCAAACTCTTCAATGATTTCATCGGGATTTACCACATTTCCTTTGGACTTTGACATTTTCTCATTGTTTTCTCCAAGAATCATTCCGTGGGAAGTTCTTTTGTGGTAGGGTTCTTTAGTTGGTACCACGTTGATATCATATAAAAATTTATGCCAAAATCTTGAGTACAATAAGTGTAGAGTCGTGTGTTCCATACCTCCATTATACCAATCCACCGGTAGCCAGTAGTCCATTCGCTCCTTCGAAGCCAATGCTTCATCATTATCTGGATCCATATATCGAAGATAATACCATGATGAACCGGCCCATTGTGGCATCGTATCAGTCTCTCGTCTTCCTTCCTTCCCGCATTTAGGACAAGGAGTCTTTACCCAATCTTCAATTTTTGCAAGGGGTGACTCTCCATCATCCGTAGGCTCATAATTTTCCACTTTTGGCAGTTCTAGAGGTAGCTCTTCCACCGGAATCGGAACCCAGCCGCATTCTTCACAGTAAACTAGCGGAATCGGCTCACCCCAATAGCGCTGTCTTGAAAACACCCAGTCCCGAAGCTTATAATTTACTTTCTTTTCTCCTAGGCCCTGCCCTTCAAGCCAATTGCTGATTTTAATGATTGCTTCCTGAGGCTTTAAATCATTGATAAAGTCGGAATTTACCAATATTCCTTGATCCACATCGGTAAAGGCTTCTTTATCAACATTCCCTCCTTTTACAACTTCCTTAATGGGAAGATCGAATTTCTTCGCAAATTCCCAGTCTCTTGTATCGTGTCCCGGTACTGCCATAATCGCTCCGGTTCCGTAACTCATCAATACATAATCGGAAATCCATATCGGCATCTCTTCTTTAGACGCGGGATTGATGGCTTTAATTCCTTTTAGTTGAACACCACTTTTGTCTTTAATCAATTCACTGCGTTCGAAATCCGATTTTTTAGCAGCTTCGTGCTGATATTGATGAACTTCCTCAAAATTATCAATTTGGTCTCGTAGTTTCTCAAGAATCGGATGTTCTGGAGAGACCACCATATAGGTTGCCCCGAAAAGGGTATCGGGTCGTGTGGTAAATACTTTTAACGCTTCATTTGTCCCTTCTATCGGAAATTTAATTTCCATTCCGATAGACTTTCCGATCCAATTTTTTTGCTGCGTTTTTACCCGTTCAATATAATCCACTTCGTCCAGGTCGTTGATTAATCGTTCAGCATACTCAGTGATTTTGAGCATCCATTGATTTTTTACTTTCTGTACCACTTCTCCACCACAGCGTTCACATCTGCCTTGTACTACTTCTTCGTTGGCAAGTCCGACTTTACAGGATGTACAAAAGTTTATCGGAAATTCCTGTTTATAAGCTAAACCGTGTTCAAAGAGTTTTAGAAAAATCCACTGGGTCCACTTATAGTAATTTGGATCCGTTGTATTAATTTCTCTTGACCAGTCAAAAGAGAATCCTAGGGATTGAAGTTGTGCTTTAAAACGGGCCACGTTCTGTTTGGTAACCTTTTCCGGATGAATTTTATTCTTTATTGCATAATTCTCTGTAGGCAGTCCAAAAGCATCCCAGCCCATGGGAAACAACACATTATAGCCCTGCATTCTTCGTTTTCTTGCCACCACATCTAATGCGGTATAGGGTCTGGGATGACCCACGTGAAGTCCTTGTCCTGAAGGATAGGGAAATTCAATCAATGCATAAAATTTCGGTCGATCCGTACTTTCTTTTACATGAAATACCTTTTTGTCTTCCCACCGATCTTGCCATTTTTTCTCAATAGAACCAGGATTGTAATTTCGATCTGTACTCATAAATACGCCTCCTTTTATAATTAAGATAATTAAAGTTACTTATAAAATATTCTTCCATCAAAAAAATCTTCCTCTCATTTAGAGACGAAGATTCGCGGTACCACACTAATTGATAAATGCCTGTTCATTTATCCACTCTTCGATTAACGGCTCGTAACCGTTTTAGCTTACTTATTTCAGCTAAACTGCTCCTAGACGAGTTCAGGCTCTTTGTATGCCATTTTCCACCCTCCATGGCTCTCTAGAAAACAAAGATATCCCCTACTACTTCTAATCATTGCATTTTGTAATTCATTTCGATATGTTTGATTATAACAAAGTTATCAGAATAAATCAAATAAAACTGTAGCAAATTTAACCTTGAGGCTCTTTCCTTGTTGTTTTAATCCCATAATAGTTTGTTCCCCATACTCCTAGTAAGATAAGTATCGCCCCAACTACATGAAACCAGTAAAAAGGCTCACCTAATACAAGAATGCCGGCGATGATGGATACAACCGTAACTAAATTACCGAATACGGCAGACTTTGTAGCTTCTATTTTAGAAAGCATAAAATTGAGCATAAAAAATGCTACTACTGAGGATAAGATCCCTAAATAAGCGACCGCAAACAGAGCTGTTGGATTTAGTAGTGGTTTTAGGTAGGTTTGAATTTCTCCTCTTAGAAGATGATCCGTTATTGCGATTCCGTTAAAAACGACTAAGCCTACCATCATCATAAAGAATGTAATTTCTATCGCATTAAAATAAATCGAGGATTTTCTGGATAGAATATTAAAGGCTCCTGCAGAAAATACTGCTCCTAAAAGTACAAGCATACCAATAAAATTCCCTTCCACTTCACTTTCTCGCATAATAGTTATAAAGATCACTCCTGCAACCGACAGTAAAATAAAGACCCACTGTTTTTTGCTGGGTTTTTCTCTGAGAAATATTACGCCTAAAATAGCTGCTACAACCGGAATTAAAGAAATCATCATTCCACTCTCGGAAGCGGATGTCATGTCCACTCCGGTAACTTCGCAAATAAAGTACAATACCGGCTGAAAGAGTGCTAAGAAGAATAGGGGTTTCATCCGTCGGCCTGAAAAATTTATTTTAATTATTCTTAACAAGCGTAGTGACCAAAGCAGAATACTGGCGAATAGAAACCGAAGTCCTAATAAATGAAAAGGATCTAATATTTCCAATGCTCCCTTTGTAAATGTGAAGGAAAAACCAAATATAATTGCAACGAGCAAACCCGCTAATATCGGTAATAGTTCTTCTTTGTTATCCATTTAACCCCTCTTTTCATTATGTAGTAGTGCCTGTCTATAGTAATACTTGTTGACATTAAAAAAGCATTATGGTTTACCATAATGCAGTTCAATCAATTGG
>JBEPWR010000027.1:0-11176 GCA_041642335.1 Eubacteriales bacterium | reverse complement strand
CCGTAAACTCGTCAGAGCTTAGGATCGCTCGCTGTTCATCCTTTAAGATTATATTTACGGGTACTTCACTGCTTTTTTCCAATTGCCTTTTGGTAACATGGGGATCTCCGTCTTTATAATACACCGTATCCACAGGGACTACCAGGCCTTCCACTTCTCGTTTGATCAGCGTGAGATCCATTTTTCGGTTCTTATAAATCCCCTCAAGAAATTCCTTGCTGCGGACCATCACTAAAGAACTTTCCGTGTCCTCGATTTCCTGTGCCCAGGCAACTTTACCACGAACCCGTTCTTCCTCTGATTCGATGTGAATACTTTGCCCTACCTGAAGCTCTTTCGCTTCCGCTCTGGGGATTTTGCCAACAAGGCCCCAATGATAACCCTTAACAAGGCGAATGCCATCAACCGCTTCAATATGTTCCTTATCGGCAAGATTATCTAGGATCTCCAGTTTTTTTTCCGGATTTTGCAGAATCTCATAAAAATTTAATTGCTCTTCCAGACCGTCCGTATTTAAGGCAATGACGCCGGGACTTGGACTCTGTAATCCATTGGTAATCCCTTGTCCCTTGGCTACCCGCTCACCGGACTCCACTAAAACACTCCGATTATTACCGCTTAAAACCGTCTCGTCCCGAAGGATAATCCCCTTAAAAGAAATACTATCCTCCAGGGTACCATAGGTGATCGTATGAAAATCCTTAGCGTTTTCTGTAAGGATCGGGGTCGTCCTGGAAACAATATACACTAGCACAATTAGCAAAATAAAAACTTTATTAAATTTCTTTTTTCTTCGCTTCTTCGAAAATGTTTGGGTTTTTGTTCCATATTTTGGTATCAACGAAGGGGACCTCCCCTCTTCTTAGAGTCCTATGTAATCTATTCTCCATTGATTGTAAAATTCCTGCCTTCTTTTAGATTTTTTTTGTAAAAAACCGGGTTTTTTTGAAAAAAACCCGGCTTTTTTTAGAAAAAGACGGGCTTTTCTCAGGTTTTAGAAGAATTTACCATATTTACTAGCGACTTTTAACTCTTTAATCGCATGAATTTCCAAATTTTTGATGCCTTTAGAGCCCATTAATAAAATCGTTTTTTTGTCCTTCGCCAATCCGAGTACGGTTCCCTTAATGGATTTTGCACTCTTTAATTTTACCTTAATTTCATCCCCGGCCATCAGTTCATGATTTCCAAGCTTGAAATGTTTGATCTCCACCTCTTTCATCCGTTCGGGATCCACATTTTTCCCATCAAGGTAAATCATATTATTTTTTAAATACATTTTTTCCTTCAGTACAATAAAAACATATCCGATCAAACTACCGATCCATAATATCACGGCAATTCTAAGTACATAATCTAACATAGATAGCTCCCTTCTGTTGTTGGGTACCTTCGCTTATTCATCCTTGATAATCCCTATTATAACATTTTTATTTGTTTTTCAAAGGGTTTTTCCGAGGATCTTTCTTTTTTTCGGGTAAGTATAGGAAAAACAGATCACAAGAAAGGTTGAGCGACGATGAAAGGAAGAAAACTTCTGGTTCTGTCCCTGGATGCATTGAATACCAAAGATTTCGAATTAATAAAAGATCTCCCGAATTTTTCCAAGTTTCTTCAAAAAGGTTCCTACGGGAAGTTCTTAAAAGGGGTTTACCCCAGCCATACCTATACTACCCACGCCTCAGTAATTACCGGGCTTTATCCGGACAAACACGGCATCATCTCCAACTACATTCCCTCCCCCGGTGTCTTAAAGCCGGACTGGTACTGGCAGTACCACTATTTTAAGAGCCCAACCCTGTTGGACCTGGCCAAAAACCACGGGTTGAAAACCGCCACCTTCTTATGGCCGGTTACGGCCAAAGGACCGCAGAATATTAATTTCCCGGAAATCTGGGATCCCCAGGGGAAAAAGAGTCAAATCCGCTTATCCCTAAGCCACGGTTCTCCTCTATTTTTGCTTAGAATCCGGCAAAAATACGGTGATCTTCTCCGGGGAAAGGAACACCCTGAACTCGATGATTTTACCACCCGGAGCGTATTGGATTTACTGTCTAGAAAACCTATTGATATCGCCTTCATTCACTTAGCCGACCTGGATACCCATCGCCACTATCACGGAACCTTTGATGAAGAAAGCCTGAAGGCTCTTCCTCGACTGGATCATAGGCTGGGACAGATTTTCACCCATCTTAGGGAAAAAGGGGAATGGGAAAGTACTGACATTGTTGCCTTCGGAGACCATGGTTTTTTGGACATCGCCTACCAGATCCACATCAACCATTTATTTCTATCACAGAAATGGCTGGAATTTGATGAAAACCAGGAACTGCTCAATTGGAAAGTCTGGGGGAATTCCTGTGAAGGTTCCTGCCATGTATATTTAAAGGATCACAGTGACGAGCCCTTTAAAGAAACGGTTTATAACTATCTAAGTCAATTACAGGAAGATCCCCGCTATGGTATCGAACGCATCTATACAAGAGAGGATTTTAAAGAACTTCATACGGGAGGAGACGCTTCTTTTATTTTAGAAGCCCGGAAAGGCTTTGCCTTTACCCATGACTGGAGTGCCCCGGCGATCGAACCGGTAATAAAAAATCCGGAAAACAAAACCACCATCGCCTGCCACGGATATTCCCCCGATAAACCGGATTACTCTTCCCTGTTTTTAGCCATGGGTCCCTCTTTTAAAGAGGGTGGGGTCCTTGAAGAGGTTCGAATTATTGATATCGCCCCGACCCTGGCCAAAATCCAGGGCCTCGACTTATCCTCTTCCGACGGCCGGGTATTAGAGGAAATCCTGACCGATTCCTAAATTTTTCGGGATAAAAAAGACAAAACCCTAAAGGCGGTATCTATCACCGCTTTAGGGTTTTCCTCGTTCCACAATCCTGCATTATTAAAAACCGCCTAATATTTCCGCCTTTTTCTTCAAAGCTTCGTCGATACGGTCCATATAGTGGCCTAATCCTTTAATGTTCGGCACTCTTTTTACTTCATCCGTGGACAAATTCACGACTTTCGATACTGCCCCTGCCCCAAAGCCGAGAATCGTTTCTTTTTCCGACATGATTTTCATATTATAAAGCGATTCCTGTCCGGCTTTACTATAACCGATATTTTCAAAATTCCCCAGCATATTCTTCTGACGATACATATAATAGGGAATGTAGTGATGTTTTGTCGTAAAATCCTGTACCCGGTCAAGCATTTCAAGGACCCCTTTCTCCCCTAGGGTCAGGAGTTCCTGGTGTTCCTTGAAATATGAATTGGTTTTGATCGCCAGGGTATGGACTGTCAGGTTTTCCGGCTGCAATTTTGCAATTTCCACCAGGGTCTTGTTCAGAGAGTCCAGAGTCTCTCCGGGAAGTCCGATAATCAGGTCCATATTGACGGATTCAAAGCCGACTTGCCGAATCATCTCATAGGCCTGATGAATCTGTTCCGGCGTGTGCTTTCTTCCGATGGCCTCCAGGGTTTGTTGATTCATGGTCTGAGGGTTCAGACTGATTCTCCCCACACCCTGTTCCTTTAAGCACTGAAGGACTTCTATGGAAAAGGTGTCCGGCCTTCCGGCCTCCACCGTAACTTCCTTTAGTCGGGGGTATTGCTCCAGTTCCTGTAATACCGTAAATAAGTCCTCAAACTGTTTTCGATTTAAAATACTCGGTGTTCCGCCACCCACGTAGAGGGTATTGACCTTGATGTTTTTCTGGTTGATTATCTTAATCGAGGCCTTAAGCTCTTTATGAAGGTTTTCTAAATACTCCTCCACCTCCCCTTCCTTCCGATAAAGATCATTGGAGGGAAAAGAGCAGTAATAACAACGGCTGGGACAAAAAGGAATGCTGATATAGATATTGACTGCCCGCTGCTTTAAGGGATAGATCAGATCCCGCTCCTTCTTGGCAATGTCGATTAAGAGCCGGGCTTTTTCCGGCTCTAAGAACTTCTCTTCAGTAAGCTCCTGAAAAATCTCATCAAAGCTCTTGTCGGCCTCCAGCATATTCTGTACGATCTTTACCGGTCGGATTCCCGTAAAAATTCCCCAGGCCGGTTTTTTTCCGGTTACTTCTTTCAGTACCATAAAAAGCGTACTTCGCAGGGCTTCCCGTTGATTTTTATCATAGGTTAAGCGGTATTCCATCGGGCCTAAGGCTTCCGAAGGTTTTTTTACCGGTATTCGGTACTCCGCGGTTTTCCCCTGTATATTTCCTTTGGCAAAAGCTTGATAATTTCCCTGCTCATCTTCTTGCAGCTGAGAGATCACAAAATCTTTTGTAGGGGGTACCTGGTCTGTATCTTCGAAAACCTCCACGCTTTCATCGAAGAGTTTGGTTAATTCCCTTGTATCATAAATATTTTTATGTCCGCTGATCATCACTGGGATCATAGTTGAACGCTCCTTTTTCCATTTGAATAACTTTTCCCCGGGCAATTCTGTTGAAATATCAGGAAAATTACTATAGAATCTTTTATAACATACTGTATGATAAAAAACAACAAGGAAGTGAGATTCCCATGAATAAAATCCATCTTACCTTTGTGCAAATGGATATTGAAAAGAATCAGTTTCAAAAGAATAAGGAGAAAATCCGGACCCTATTACAAGAGGCGGATGATACGGATTTTATTATTCTGCCGGAAATGTGGTCTGTGGATTTTGATTTTAAAAACATGAAAAGTCACGGGGAAAAATATGATAAGCCACTGCATTTTCTACAGCAGTTGGCCCGGAAACACCAATCCACCATCATCGGCGGAAGTGTTCCCCAGCAGACCGGCGACAAACTCTTTAATACCACCTTTGTCATCAACCCCACCGGAACCCTCCAGGGCAGTTATTGGAAAATGCATCTGGTTTCCCAGAACAATCTGGAAGGACAAATTTTTGACAGCGGCAATCGCATTCCCCGTTTTTTCGCGCCGAAAACCTCTTTCGGCATAGCCAACTGTTATGATCTGCGGTTCCCGGAAATTTTCCGGGGAATTTCCCTAAACGGCTCGGAGCTTATCTTCCTTGTGGCCCAGTTCCCAAAGCCTTTATATGAACACTGGGTAACCCTTCTGAGGGCCCGGGCCATAGAAAATCAGGTCTATATTGCCGCAATCAATCGGGTGGGTTCTGGTTATTTCGGGCATTCCATGGTAGTCGACCCCCGGGGGGAGATCCTATTTGAAGGGGATGATTCGGAAAATCTTTATCAGGTCTCCATCGACCTGGACCGGGTAAATCAGGAAAGGGAGAAGCGAAATGATCTGTCTGTTATTAATGAGCATGCCTATAACCGATGGGTCTATCCCCAGAACTTCATCGGCGTCGGCGGATTGATGGAAGTGGAGGATAAGGTGTTAATGGTAAAGCAGAATTATGGGCGATTGAAGGGTATGTGGCTTATGCCCGGCGGTCATCTCGATAAAGGCGAGAAACTAAATATCGGAGTGGAGCGGGAGGTCTTCGAGGAAACCCAAATCAAAGGGGAGGCCACCGATATTATCGCCATTCGCTCCAATAGCACGGAAGCCGTGGTGGACTGCTATATTGTGTTTAAAATGGAATACCTTGAGGGCTCTCCCATACCCGATGGTTTTGAAAATACCGATGCCCGTTTTTTTACAAAGGAAGAAATCCGGACCCGACAGGATGTGGCGCCCTTAGCCGCTGAAATTATTCACTATTACTTTCAAAACAAAAATCGGGGTTTCAAGGAACGCAAGGACTTTGCTTCCTTTAATGATGATTACACCCTCTATACTTAGCCTATCTACAACATGGAAACAATTATCCATTGTAATAGCAATCGATAAAAAGGTGCTGCAAATCCGAATATCCGTCGGATTTACAGCACCTTCTTTTTTCCTTAATCATCAAGGGAAGATTTACCGAAAATTTCCCTTTACTTTCTCCCTTTAAAATCCACATAATCCAGCTGGGTTTCCAGGAACCGTGCCAGAGAATACAGCACATCGGACAGGCGATTGACATAGCGGATCAATTCGAGTCGAACCTTGGCTTCCTTTCCTAAAGTAAGCATTCTCCGCTCTCCCCGACGACAAATGGTTCTTGCCATATGAAGGGCTGCACTTTCCCGGTTGGATCCCGGAACGATAAACATGGACTTTTCTTCCTTGGTCATCTTTTCCAGATAATGATCAATAATCTTTTCGAGTTTTTTAATATCCTGTTCTTCGATTTTTTCCGGAAAATCTTCTCCTTTGGTGGTGGCAAGCTCTCCTGCCACATCAAATAAACTTCGCTGAATATCGAAAAGAATTCCCCGGATTTCTTCGTCTTTGACTAAACTCCGGGCGAAGCCGATACTGGAATTCAGCTCATCAATGGTTCCGTAGCTTTCCACTCGGATGGAATCTTTATCTACCCGGGTATCATCAAATAAACTGGTTTGTCCCTTGTCTCCGGTTTTGGTATAAATTTTCATCGAATCACCTCTTTTTAGATATTTTCTTTACTCTATACTTGCCCTACTTTTCCCTAAGTAAACAAAAATTGCTTTGATTATTGCTTGCTTATAGGATTAAAGACTGGTCCTCCTTCTTCTTTGCCTCATATTTCCGGGAGATCAATTGTATAATCCTCTCTAACCCCTTCTGAATTTCCTTTTCCTCAACATTGGCAATACTCATACGAAAATAGGACCTCTCGGGCTTATCATGAAAAAAACGATGTCCCGGGGCAACAACTACATTCATGGCTTCCAGATTTTCAATGAAGTCCTTTTCCTCGATTTCCTCCGGTAATTCAAACCAAAAATTCAATCCTCCTTTTGGAGGGGTGAACTTTATGGCTTTCGGCATTTTTTTTGTGATTTTTTCCAAGGCCAAATCAAAACGTTTCTGGTATAAGTCTCTTAAGGCTTCAATATGCTGTTCCCAAAGTCCTTTGCGCATATACTCCTTTAGTGCTCTTTGGAGCAGGCCCGAGGTGGAGATGTCGGAAATCAGTTTTGCTTCCAGTATGGATGCCTGCAGTTCCTCGGGTACCACTAAAAAACCCAGCCGTAGTCCGGGCATAAAAATCTTGGAAAAACTCTTAATATAAATCACTTTATTATCCCGATCCATGCTTTTGAGGGTTCTGCTGTCCTGGGAATAAAAACTTAAATCACTTAAATAATCATCCTCCAAAATATAAAAATCATAGGTCCTGGCCAACTCCAAAAGTCTGTTTTTTTGATACCCGCTGTAGGATGTTCCCGTAGGATTCTGAAAGTTCGGCATAACATATAAAATTTTCGGCTTGGTTTTTCTTATGGTTTCTTCTAATTTTTTCAAATCAATGCCATCATTTTTCAGCGCAACGCCCTTCAACTTTACGCCCCGGGATTTAAATGCTCCGATGGCTCCTGTATAGGAGGGGTTTTCGATGATGACGGTATCCTTCTGGGTTAGGAGGGCTTTTACGATAATATCAATTCCCTGCTGGGCACCGGAAATTACATGGATCTGCTCTTCATGGCTGTCAATATTGTACTTTTGGATATATTTTTTCAGCTCCCGGCGCAGTTCCGGATCTCCTTGCCCCTGGGTATATTCAAAAGCCTTTGCTCCGTCCTTATCCATTACAAAATTAATGATTTTTTTAAACTCATCAATGGGGAAAAAATCATAAGAGGGCGTTCCACTGGCAAAATTGATTATTTTTTCCTTTCGGGATTTTACAAAGCATCCGCTTCCCGGTTTTTTAACGATATAATCTTTCTCTTCCAACAAGGCATAGGCTTTTACCACTGTCGCTATATTTACACCCAGAAAATCCGAAAGCTTTTTGATCGAAGGGAGCCGTTCTTCCCCTTTAAGAACCTTCTCATCAATTAATTCTATGATCTGGTCAGCCAGCTGCCGATACAGATAATTTTCTGAGTTCTTATCTAATATAATTCTTTGATAGTTTTTCACAGACCTGCCCCCTTGCACTTATTAAAGTATATTTCGACGGATCTAAATTGACCTTTATCCGATATTATGAGATAATTATTTTGTCATTAGAATATTCTAAATTGTTTCACAAAATTATAAAAATGAGGTGTTTCTATGAAAAATGTTTATAATGTCGGGATCATCGGCGTGGGTATCGTAGGAGAGCGTCTAATTAAGGCCTTCAACCAGAATCCGCGATTTCGCATCATACAGATCACGGATAAAAATCCCGAACGGCTACAGGAAATGGCGGAAAAATACGGGCTGACGGCTGTGGATGATGACCAGATCATTCTTGATAACGACCTGGTGGACTTAGTCTATTTAGCCGTTCCACCGAAATATCATCACAGTATCGGGATGAAAATCATTGAATCCGGGAAAGCCTTTTTCTGCGAAAAACCCCTGGCCAATTCCACAAAGGAAGCCCTTGAAATGTATACCGCCGCTCAGGAAAAAGGAATCATTAATGCAATGAACTTCCCACTTCCCTACTCCAATGCGGTAAGAAAGACCCAGGACCTGATGAATGAAAATTACCTTGGTAAACTTCGAAGGATCGAGCTTACAGGATATTTTGCGGAATGGCCAAGACATTGGCAGCAAACCCCCTGGATCGATACAAAAGAACAGGGTGGCTTTACCCGTGAAGTCTTTACCCACTATATTCAATTAATCCAACGGTTCTATGGAAATATATTTGATATCCATTCTCAAATTAAATATCCCAGTGAAGAAGGCCTGTCCGAACGGGAACTCATCGCCACCGGGTGTCTTACCAATGGTGTGAATGTACTGATTAACGGGCTCTGTGACGTAGGCCGGGAAGATTTTCTATCCCTTACCCTGCTCGGAGAAAACGGTGTAATCGCCCTAAGAAATTGGCGTCATATCTGGATCGCTCAAAAAGATGAAATTCTAAAGAAGCTACCCGCCGAGGAGGAACAGACCACGGAAAAAGTGGTGGCTGAACTGGCGAAAGCCCTGGACGGTGAACCGGCAAATCTTGTGACCTTTAAACAGGGCTACGAGACCCACGGAACCATCGAAGAACTACTAAAGGGTCGTAACTAGAATTCCTGCCAAATAGGCTCCGTAAATCCCCAAAAGAGCCCATCCCATCTTCTTTGTCAGCTGCTTTTTTCTATTGTGGACAAATAACATAATGGCTGCGGTAATCAGTAGGACAAAGGGCAAGTGAAAGGTAAGCATGCTTCGTCCAATGGGTACGGGCTCCAAGGTTGCCATGATTCCGATCACCAATATAATATTGAGTATATTCGCCCCCATAATATTGCCCACGGATAAATCCTGGGCTTTTTTTCTGATGGCGGAAATGGCAGTGACCAGCTCCGGTAAGGAAGTCCCCACCGATGCCATTGTAAGTCCGATAATCAGGTCCGGCACGCCTAAGAGTTGTGCAATAATCTCCCCGTTATTTACTAATAAGTCCGCACCAAACACGGTCATAATTAGCCCTATCGTAAAAATAAATACGGCATAGAGCACTTCTTTTTTTGTAACTCCCGTGCTGGAAACCTCTTCGTTATTCTCCATTACGCTCTTTTTGTTTTCTTCCCTTTGAATTTTCCGAGCCTCCATTACATTTCTCAGTAAATAGAATGCCAACATCATCAGCAGTAATAATCCCGTCCAACGCTGAAGCCCGTTAAATACTAACCCGAAGGCAAACACCAATACCACCAGAGAAAAAAGACCTTTACTGTTATTCTTTAAACTTTTCGCGTACTTGATTTTCGGTTGCGTAAAAATCAGAATAATCGCCAGCACCACTCCGGAGTTAAAGGCTATGGATCCCAGGACATTTCCCATGGCCATATCCGTATTTCCTTTCATCGCCGAGCTTGTGGAGACCATGGCCTCCGGTAAAGTGGTGCAGATACTGACAAGGGTCGCACCAATCATAATATCTGAAACCTTAAAGGCCCGTGCAATCCATACCGCTCCCTCTACAAACCAGTCACTGCCTTTAATTATTAATAATAGTCCTACAAAAAACCATAGAAAGGGTAAAAAATCCATGTCTTATCCTCCAATTTCGTTAAATTCTATTATATATAAGCTATTTACACATTATAACGAAATTCCGAAAAAAAAACCAGTCACTCCGGAAACACCCCTTGGCTTTAGAAGAATAAAGTCCTCCTCGATAAAATGCTAGTCAAAATACGGCCGTATTATCTCGGTTATCCGATCTGCGATTTTTTCATAACCCTCCCCATTAAGGTGAAGCTGATCCGGTGAGAGCAGCTCCTGTAACTGAAACTGAAAAAGATCGTAGGTAGGAACCCATACGGCATTCCCCTCTTTTTCTATGGCTTCATAGGTGTTAGCGTTCCACTGCAGCAAAAGCTCCGTCTCTTCCGGATTTTCTCCGGAATAATCCAGATTATACAGTCCTAAAAAAACCACCAGGGCCTCCCGGTTTTCTTCTCTGATCCGACGGACCATCTCATTTAAATTTTCCAGATATTCTGTTTGTAATATTTCAAAGGCATTCCTTCTTTCACTTTCCGGAAGTCTTTGGATTCCCCGTAGATCATTTCCTCCAATGGAAATCATTATTGCCTCGGCCTCTTGAATTTCTTCTAAGAGATCCTGATTTTCCAACTGCTCGATCAACCCGCCGATCCGCAGTCCCTCCACGGCGTAATTTTCATGACGGATTGAGACCTCCAGTGCTTCTTCCAGCTTACTTACCGTTCTACCGGCAAAGCCTAAACTTTCCTCGTCTCCCGTACCGCGGGCAAGAGAGTCTCCCAGGGTTACAAAGCGATAGTCCCCACTTTCTTCTTCCTCTTCCTGTTGCCTTTCCTCCCGGTTGTTTTCCCCCATAATTACTTCCTCCTCCAAGGCCCCCTGGGTTACCTCAAAGGACTGAAAGATTCCGAAAATAAAAAACGGTATTGCAAGAACCATACTTGCCAAGGAAAGCGGCCACAAGAGCTTTTTGATCTTTTTCATCATCTTTCTCCTCCTAATCAAAAATATCCTTATAATGAAATACCCCGAAAGCCACGATCACCGAAGCAAATGCCCAAACAAGTAATACACTGATGGAAAAGCCCAGACTTAGGCCCTCTACCGGTTGCAGATCCCCGGATAAAAAATCGGTAAGATTGAGATTTACATTGAATAAGTACCGGGTGATCTCCCAGTCACTGATAAAAAAACTTAAGAAAGTGCCGCCGATTAGGGAAGACATCATAATCCC